>CAZUSF010000129.1:0-6987 GCA_964623355.1 uncultured Thiobacillus sp.
GGTAAATAGCAAAAAGTTTCGGTCGCGGCTCCAGATGCCATTGATGAAGGCAAACAGACCCAACATCACGATCATGCCGAGTATGCTGCCCCACAGTGGTATTTCTGCCTGGGCGGCATGGCGGAATGCGTCGAGGCGCCACAAGCTCAGTCGGGTATATATGTTCGAATCGGAAGCGATGCGCAAATAGAAGGTGTGGGGCGAGGCATCATCGAGGATGACCGGAAATAACGGATTGCGATAGGGCAGGGGCCATGCGGCGAAGGGCGTGTGATCGCCGGCCTGAAGCTTGGCATAGCCCGCTGCCGTCGGTACGAAGAAACGGATATCGTTGAGAAAGGGCTGGTCGAGTTCGAGCCGCCACTCGGCGGGGGTGGTGGCGCTACGGGTTAGCTCGATGCGCAGCCAGACGGCATCGGTGGTAAATCCGATGTTGAGGGCGTTCTCTGTCAATGGTTGGAATGTGCTGTCGAGTGCGGCGCTGATCACGTCGTCGATGTCGAACTGGCCGCCCTGATCGCGTAGCAGGCTGACCTCGGCGGCACCCAGGTAACGCTTTTCTTCTTGCGGATTGAGTGGTTTGGCCAGCAGGAGCTTGCTCCAACTGGCCAGCAGAATCAGCAGGATAATGAGGAAGGAGCGGGGCCGTGCGCGCATTGCCGCTACGTTACAGGTAAATGTGCCCGTTATCGGCAGCTGGAGATGCAGAAAGGGTATTCGGTGTGGCGCGTGAAAGATTGGGATCCTGTGATTTTTCAGCGAGATAGGCATCCGCCTTGTCGCGCGACAGGGGGCGGGAGAAGTGATAGCCCTGGAAGAAATGGCAGCCGGTCTGGCGCAGCAACAGTACCTGGTGGCTATCTTCGACACCTTCGGCGATGACCTGGATTTGCAGGTTGTGCGCCAGGTTGGCGATGGTGGCGGTGATGGCGAGATCGTTACGGTTTTTTGCAATGTCATCGACAAAGCTCTTGTCGATCTTGAGTTTGTTCACCGGCAAGCTTTTGAGCTGGGCCATCGATGAATAGCCGGTGCCGAAGTCGTCGATGGCGATGCCGATGCCGAGGTCGCGCAATTTGACGAGCTGGGCAATGGCCTGATCCGCGTGTTGCATCAGCACGCTTTCGGTGATCTCGAGCTCGAGTTGCGTGACCGGGCACCCGGTTTCCTCGAGAATGGCCATTACATGTGCCGGGAAGTCGCCCTGAATCAACTGGCGCGCTGACACATTGACGGCGACCTTGAGATTGGGGTGACCGGCGAGGTTCCAGCGCACCACATCGGCGCAGGCGGTGCGCAGTACCCATTCGCCGAGCGGGCGAATCAGGCCGCTTTCTTCCGCAACCGGGATGAACAGGCCGGGACTGATGAAGCCGCGCTCGGGATCGTTCCAGCGTACTAGTGCCTCAAAACCGACCAAACTACCCGATTTGCCCGGGCCAAGATCAATCTGCGGCTGATAATGTACGTCGAAATGTCCGAATTTGAGCGCCTGGCGCAACTGGTTTTCCATCGTCAGGCGCAGGGCCGAGCGCGCGGCCATCTCGGGCGCGAAGCGTTTCCAGGCATTCTTGCCATCGCCCTTGGCGGCATACATGGCGGTGTCGGCATAGCGGAGCAACAACTCGGGTGTCTCGGCATCTGCCGGGCACAAGGCTACGCCGATGCTGGCGGTGATCACGGCCTCCTGGTTTTCCAATAGCACCGGGCGGACCAGTTGCTGCATGATCTTGTCAAGGATAACGTCCAGTTGGCTGGCATTGGCCAGGTTGTCGAGTATGACGGCGAATTCGTCACCGCCGAGGCGGCAGACGATGTCGCCACTGCGCAGTGTTTCCGCCAGCCGTTCGCCGACGGTTTTCAACAGCACATCGCCGGCGGTATGCCCGAGCGAATCATTGACCAGCTTGAAGTTGTCGATGTCGACGAAAAGCAGCCCGAAGCTCTTGTCGAGGTCGATGCTGTCATCCACCGCCGCGTCGAGGCGCTTCTGGAAATAGTGACGGTTGGGCAGTTGCGTCAGCGTGTCGTAGTGCGCCAGACGGTCGAGGCGTGACTGCACCTTCTTTCTTTCCGTCAGTTCGGCGTTGATGTTGGCGTTCTTGACTTCGAGCGCACCAAGCATGGTGTTGAAGCCACGGGCGAGTTGGCCAACTTCATCGCCACCGATGTCTGTGGCACGCAAACGGTAGTCACCCTGTTCCTCAATAGTGTGCATGATGTCGGCCAGCGCCCGGATCGGCTCGGTAACCTCGTGGCTCATACGCTGGAAAACTCGCAGCGCTAGTGCCAGTAGGAGGCCCCCGAACAGCAGGCTGACAGCTACCACCAGCAGGCTGTCGCGGTTCAACCGCTGCAGATTGCCAACCAGACGCAGCTGGCCGAGGGTTTCTCCCTCCATGCCGATTGGTACGACGATGCCATGGCGCTGCCAGGTGATGAAGCTGCCGCTGGCAAGCTCGTGAGCCAGCGGCTCATCGATAGAGTTGCCGTAGCGGACCAGGGTAAGACCTTCGGGCAGCACGATGTCGGCGGCAAGCAGGTCAGGGTAATGGCGCAGGGTATCCAGTTCCTTCTGGGCAAATTTGGCGTCATTGAAGGCGACGGCGGATTCCAGGCTGTTGGCTAGTGCGAGCGCTTGGGTGTGCAGGTTGTCCCGGGCGACGATGCGAACGTGATAGTTGAGGTGGATCTGCGATGCCAGCCCGGAGATAAGCAGGATCGGTAGCGCCACGGCCAGGAAGACGCGCGTTAACCGTGCCAGTAGCGTGGTTGGGGAGAGCAGCCAGCGGGCGAGACGGCCGCTCGCAAAAGTCGGCGCTGGCGGGACGGCAGCTGCGGTGGATGCGTCAGGCATGTCACTTCTGATCAGGGACGCACAGATGGCAGGCTTCGCGCTGGATGCGCCGCAGGAAACGGCCGCGTCGGGCCTTGGCCTTGACCAGCGTGCACAGGATGTCCGGCTTGATCGGTTTGGTCAGGAAACCGTCGGCACCAAGATCCATGGCTTCGAGCTGGGTGTTGATATCGTTCTCGGTCGACAGGAACAGCAGGGGAATCTGCGCGTAGCGATCATCCTGTTGCAGCACCGCAGCCAGTTCCAGCCCGTTGCAGCCAGGCATGTAGATGTCGCAGACGATGATGTCCGGCCGGAAGGCATCGACGAGGTCGATGGCAAGGTGCGGGAAGTGGCAAACTTCCACCTGCACGTTGCTTTGACGCAGAACGGCGGCATGGACGGCGGTGGCGCTGCGGTTGTCGTCGATCAGCAGGGCACGCAGGGCGCCCTCGCCGCCATGGCGACAGAGGCTGTCGATGACCACGCGCAGCCGCTTGGGATCGAGTGGCTTGGGCAGCAGGCGCGAGGCGCCCAGTCGCACGGCCGCCAGCTGGGTGACGAAGTCTTGTCGGGAGGACAGACAGACCAGCGCACAGCCGGGTGCGCGGGCGCGCAACTGTTGCAGGCGTGTCTGGGCATCGGGGGTGGCACTGAGCAGGGCAAAGTCGGCGACGATGACGGCGGGCAAGTCGGCGTCCGGCCAACTGGCCAACGTGTCCAGTGCGGCGATATCGACGCAGCGATAGCCGCCAGCGGCCAGCGCAGCGCGCATCATTTCAGCCATCGCCTTGCTATCAATCCACAGCGCGATGGGGCGGTTGGCTGCACCAGCACTTTCATGAATGGGCTGTTGCAGCAGCGCTTGTTCACTGTTGGCCGGGTTGTCCCAGGGGCGGATCAGCCGGCGCATGTGGCCGAGCAGGATAGACAGTTGCGTGCGGTCATCTGCATCAAACGGACGATTGCCGTGCGTGGCAAGAAAGCTCGTCATCGAGTGGGCATGTTCATGCATGCGCAGGGCATCGGGTGCATCAGTAATGCGGACGAGTTCCTCGAGATGCCGTTCCAGCAGGGCGTGAGGGATGTGGGTCGATTCGAGTAGCAGAGCGGCCAGATCTTGCTCGATGGCATCGAAGCAGGCATTGATGTCGTGCGAGGGCAGATTTTGATGAAGATGCTTCATGGTTTGGCGCGCGGTGGTAGCGTCAGGACGATGCGCAGATCCTTGTCACCCGGGTCGGTTTCAAGGTAGGCGATGGCATTCAGGTTGGACTTGACCATGTCGAGCACGGACTTGGCATCTGGCATCTGCAGGGGTGGGGAAGCCTGGCCGGTGAAGACGAGGCGCGCCCAGTAGGTGTTGACCTGGTTGATCGACTTGCCGGTAAGCTCGAGGAAGAACTTGGCGCGCAGCGGTGAAGCGATGGGGTGGTCGAGCGGCAGGAGGATCTGGCCATTGGCGGTGCGTTCGCGGCCGAGGTAGATATCGGTGACCTGCTCAAGCGAGAGCTTGCCGATGGGGCCCTTGGCATTGACGACGATGACGGTATCCGCCAGGGAAAAAGTCGGCGCTAGCAGAGCGGCGAACAGGAGGGTGCGTACAGTGTGCATGATCAGAATACCCAGTCGATGCCGACGGACAGCTGGTTAACCTTGCGGGCGGTGTAGGGCGGACTGGTTTCCCACAAGCCATAGCCATTGTCGCGTACGTGCATGCGGTTCCACTGCAGCTTGGCGGCGGCGAGGGGGTGAAAATCCCAGCGCAGGCCGAGCGTCACGGTGCGCTGGTCGATGCGCGTCGAGTTGAGGGCCCGGACAGCACCGGCTTGCAGCGCACTTGCGCCGATCGGTGCCCAGTTGTTGCTGGCCTGGACCGCCGCATACTGTGGCGAAAAACCGGAGACGCCTACATAGGGCAGTAGTTGGCCGAAGCGTCGGCCGACCTGTGCATAGGCGGCGACGCCGGGGATCAGGATTTTGGTTCCGCTCGAGATCTTGCTGATTTCGCCCTGAGCCTGCCACAGACCATCATCGTAAGCGGCACCCAACGTTAAATAATTGATACGTACATCCTTGAAGCGTATTTCGCTGAAATAGTCAGCGGCTTCGGCACGGATGTTGGCCGGGACGGCGGGATTGGCTGCAACACCGACAAGCTCGTTGGTCAGCGCTGAAAAAGGCGCTTCCCGGTCAAGTGTCATGGTGGCGGCACCTGCCTTGATGCGCCACTGGTCGGTTTCGCGCGTCAGGGTGAGATTTTTGAAGTTGCGCGCGGTCAGGCGGTAGATATCGCCGCCGACAACCGGGACGTTGGCGCCCGTGCGCCCTGCCTGCGCCTTGAGACTCCAGCGAACGGCATTGTCGTCAAATTTGTAGGTCAGGTCGCCGCCGTCAACGGTATAGATCGGTAGGAAGCCGTAGAACTCCCAGTTTGGCCGGACCGTGGTTTGTGCGTAGCCCAGGTTACGGTAGTCGGAGAGCAGGAAGATGTCCGCGCCGACGCGGCCAAGGCGTGCCTGCCATGTGGCGGAGGGACGCCAGGCGACGTAGGCCCATTCGATGGAATTGCCTAGCGTGGCAGCGGCCTTCTCGCGGGCGACTGCCTGCATGACGGCCTCGGTATCCGCATTGATGCGGTAGTTGACCTGCAAGCCCAACCGGGTATCCGGACGCAGGCTGCCACCGGCGTGCCTCGGGGCAGCCTGGGCCAGGTCGCGCACGAAGCCCAGGTGATCCTGATCATCGCGGCTGTAGGTGAGCGATCCGTAGGCGCTGAAACGCCAGGGGTTGATGGCTTCATCTGCCGATGCGCCAGAGGAGATTCCGGTCAGAACTGCGAGGCCGAGTAGGCAAACCGTGGTCTTGTTCATGATGAGAGATCAGAAGGTAAAGTCATAAGTCAGCGTCGCCAGCGTCTTGCTGCCGCCGGAGCGGGGTGCGTTGCCGACCGGCCACCAGAGTTGGTAGCCATCGGCTGGGATGTGGCTGTGGTCGATCTGGGTCTTCAGCGCCATGTTCGGGGCAAAATCCCAGCGCAGGCCGAGGCCGATGCTGCGTTGTTGCAAGCGGTTGGTGTTGAGATCGGTATGGGCGAAGTCGCGCAAGGCCAGTACAGCTGGCGGCAGTAGGGGCGCCCCCATGTCAAAGTGGCGCTGGTCGCGACTGGCGGACAGCAGGACGAACGGCGTGAAGTCACCAAAGCGCCGTCCCACCGACAGATAACCGCGTGTGCCTTGCGATACGCGGGGGCCGGAGCGGCCGACCCAGGCCAGTTCGCCGATGACTTTCCAGAGGCCATCGTCGTACTCCAGGCCCAACGAGGCAAAGCGCAGGCTGGTGCCCCCGATGCGGTAGGCATCAAGCACGCGTGCGGCATCCGGCCAGGCGGGTACGGCCGCCGTGAGCAAGGCACGGTAACTGGCCGGTGCCAGCCATTCGGTGGCGAAACGGCCGGCGCCAATGCCGGCGTTGAAATGCCAGGGACCTTGGGTGACTCCCAGACTTACGCTGGCGATGTGGTCCATGCGCACGTTCAAGGTGCCGGTGTCCATCGGTACGTCGTCTTCCGACTTGCCCAGTGCTGCTCGCAGACGGACGTTGCTGCCGGCGAGCGTAAAGCGGTGGGTCAGGTCGATGCCGTCGATCTTCTGCAGCGACTGCGAGCCATAGAACTCCATGGGCGGACGTACCCAATCATAGGTGTAGCCTATGTTGCGTTGGTCGGCGAGCATCGACAGGTCTAGCGCCAACCGCCCGAGACGCAGTTCGATGCCGGGGGTGGGGACATACTTGACGAAGGCCCAGTCAACGGCGCTGTTGACCGTTTTGATGGCCTGTTCGCGGGCGACGACCTGCAACATGGCCTCCCATTGCGGGTTGATGGTAAGGTTGCCCTGCAGGCCGAAACGGGTGTCACGCCGCCACGGCGAACCGCGCAGAGCGGCACCGTTTTGAGTTCCGTCGCGGACGAAGGCGCGGTCGCTTTCGTCCAGGCTGACATAACCTAGGGTGCCGAAGCCATGCAGGCTGGCATGCAGCCCGCTCGGGGAGCCATCCGCATGCGCGTAGCCGCCGGCAAGACAAGCAACTATAAGGGTAAAGCGAAGCAGGTCGAGCGTGAATATGTAACTAGCTGATTTCATGATTGC
>CAZUSF010000130.1:0-5483 GCA_964623355.1 uncultured Thiobacillus sp.
ACGGCGAATTCGTCGGCCTGGTGCTGGATCAGGACAACCAGAAACAACTGACCGAAGACCGTCTGGCCACCTGGCTGCGCTTGATCGCCAAGGATTTCGGTCTGTAATCATGCCAACAGCCTTCATGAAGAGCCTGACGCGATGAATTCATGCCCGACGCGGTTCATCTGTTGCCCAAGCGGCGCGCTCGCGAATGGCCAGCATCACAAGGTGAAGATTATTTTCGAGGGGCGCGAAGAGGAGTGTCTGTTGGTCCGCTTCAACGACCTGTGCTACGCCTACATCAATCGCTGCGTCCACATGCCGCGGCCGCTGGACTGTGAAAAAGACCTGGTCTTCGATCAGAGCGGCCTCTATCTGCGCTGTTCGATGCACGGCATCGTTTACCAGCCGGAAACCGGCGCGTCAGTCAGTACGATGTGTGAAGGCGAGCGACTCAAGTCGGTCCAAATCTATGAGGCGGATGGAGAAGTGGGCATTGCCGATTACCGCGTCAGCGCGATTCTCTAGCTGAAATGTACTTGGCCTCGAACTCGTTGGCGGGCAAGGGTTTGGAGAACAGGTAGCCCTGGGTAAAGAATTCCGCGTCGCTGGCAAGCTGTTTCAGGCAATCCAGTTGCAAGGCGGTTTCCACCCCTTCCGCCACCACTTCCAGCCGCAAGCTACGCGCCAGGCTGACGATGGCCTGTACCACGGCGGTGTCTTCCGCTTCGATCCCCAGGCCATCGACGAAGGATTTGTCGATCTTCAGCACATCGACCTCGAAACGGCGCAGATACGCCAGCGAGGAATAACCGGTGCCGAAGTCGTCGATGGCGATGCGGCAACCCAGCGCCTTCAAGCTGCGCAAGACCTCTTGTCCATGTGCGACGTCTTCCATCACCACGCTTTCGGTAATCTCCAGTTCCAGTGCTGCGCCAGGCAGGCTGCATTGATGCAGTACGGCCGCGACGCGTTCGGTCAGATCTTCGTGCCGGAACTGCGCGGCGGACAGGTTGACCGCGATGCGGAAATCGTCGCCCAGATGTTGCCGCCACTCTGCACACTTGCCGCAAGCTTCATGCAGCGCGAACTCGCCCAAGGAGGTGATGATGCCGCTCTTTTCAGCGAGTGGAATGAAGCGATCCGGTGGCACATTGCCGAGTTCGCCGGAATGCCAACGCATCAGGGCTTCCACGCCAACGACACGACCGTCGAGGTTAAATTGCGGCTGATAGTGCATGCACATTTCAGATGCTGCGAGCGCACGCCGCAAACCGTTTTCGATGCGCATGTTTTCGGCCAGGTCCGCCGCCATGTCGCCGGTAAAAAACTGGAAGTTGTTGCGGCCGCGTTCCTTGGCGCGATACATCGCCACATCGGCATTTTTCAGCAACTCTTCCGGCGTCATCGCATCATCGGGGAAGAAGGTGATGCCAATGCTGGCGCCACCCGGCACATCGTAGTCAGCCAGTTTGTAGGACACGGAAAGCGCTTCGATCAACTGAGTCGCGATCCTTGCCATGTCTTCTGGCCCTTTGGCGTCATTCAGGATGATCGCGAACTCATCGCCACCCAGGCGCGCTACCGTGTCCGATTCACGCACGCGTTGTTTCAGTCGTTCCGCCACCGCAATCAGCAAGTTGTCGCCAATGGCATGGCCCAGCGTGTCATTCACCGTCTTGAAGTTGTCCAGATCGACAAACACCAGCGCCATTACGCTGTGTTCGCGCCGCGTCTGAATCATTGCCTGGCGCAGGCGATCCTGGAACAGGACGCGATTGGGCAGGCCGGTGAGGGTGTCGAAATAGGCCAGATTGGCGAGTCGTTCGCGGGAGCCGACCAATTCCGAAATATCCGACGCGATACCAACAAACAGCTGTTCACCGGCATTGCCGCTGACCGCGTCGATATTGATCCATTGCACATAATGCTCACCCGATTTGCGCCGATTCCGCATTTCGCCATGCCATTTTCCGGTGTCGCGCAGGCTTTGCCACATGGCCTTATAGAACGCCGCGTCCTGCAAACCGGATTTCAGAATGCGCGGGTTCTTGTCGAGCAATTCGGCCTGGCTATAGCCAGTGATATTGCAAAAGGCGGGATTGACCCGGACGATTTCACCCCGCGCATTGGTGACCACAATGCCTTGTTGACTGCTTTCGAACACCGTACCGGCCAAGGCCAGATCCTTGGCCTGCTGACGCAGGCTTTCCAGATAGCGCATGACCACCAGCGCCAGGGCGAGCAACAAAAGAATGACACCAACCAGAAGCGTGGCGCGGTATTTCCCGGCGCGCGACTGTTCCTCGATCAGCAACGCATGGTTGGCTTCCGCCAGCTTGAGCAGCGCATCGCGTCCGAGGCCATGAATCAGGTTCTTTACATCGGCTTCCAGGATCGGCGTGTGCGTGCTGATGATCTCGGCGTGGCGCGACAGCCGGCCAAATTCCAGACGCAGCGGTTTTGCTAAAACCACCGCCAGGGGACGTAATCCGTCCAGGCTGGCTTGCGCGATTTCTCCGACTTCGCGGCCTTCTCCCAAGGCTTGCAGGAACAGCGCGTTATTCAACGCCATCAATTCGTGATGCAACACCTCGCTGGAAACATCATTCGGCAGGGCGCGCATGAAATTCACCGCGTCGTTCTGGAAATAGCGCAACGAATTACGCACCAGCGCATTGCGGAATTTGAAATCGTTCCATTGCAATTCCTGCGACTGAACCGCTTGCAGATAGCGGTCCAGTAAAGGACGCAATTCGTTGTCGGCGGCAACCTGCGCCGAGAGCGCGCTCCGGTTGTCGAGCATCCACTGCATCCACTGATTGGCTTCATCGTAATTGGCAATGACGCCATGCCGCAGGTGGATGACCAGTTCACGGAAGCGACTTTCCTCGCTCTGCAGCGTTTCCAGCCTGGCGCGCAGGGTTTCGTGGCTGGTGACCTTGCCCAGCACGGCAGGCAGCAAGGCGCCTGCGGCCAAGGCGGCCAACAGCAGCAGCATGATCAGCCAGGGCTTGATGTTCCTGGCGCCGGTCATTGAACCTGCGCTGGCATACGGCCATTCAACGTGTGCAGGAAGGCGACCAGCGCGATCCGGTCCGACTCGGACAGAACAACACCGAGTTGAAAGCGCGCCATGGTATCCACCGCATCCTCCAGCTTGGTGATCGATCCGTCATGAAAATAGGGTCCGGTACGCGCCACGTTGCGCAGCGTCGGCACCTTGAACATGTGCCGGTCGGCTTCGCGTCCGGTGACATTGAAACGGCCCATATCGCTCTTCAGCAGGGGGGTGCCGCGATCGACGAAATAATCGCCCATGACGCCGAGGTTGGCGTACATGTTGCCGCCCATGTTGACGCCCTGGTGGCAGGCAATGCAGCCCAGATTGCGAAACAGATCCCAGCCTTTGCGGGCATCGCCCGTCAGCGACTGGAGGTCGCCTTTCAAGTAGCGATCAAACGCCGAATCCGGTGTGATCAGGCTGCGTTCGAACTCGGCAATCGCGCTTTGAATATGGGCCGGCTTGATTCCCTCCGGCCAGAGTGCCTTGAAATCACGCACATAGTCGGCATCGCGCGACAATTTTTCGATCACCTCATCCCAGTTCGTGCCCATTTCGATCGGGTTGTGAACCGGCCCTTCCGCCTGTTCCTCCAGGTTTGCTGCCCGGCCATCCCAGAATTGGCTGAAGTTGAATGCGCTGTTCAGTACGGTCGGGCTGTTTACGGTTCCTGTTTGCTGCTTCACGCCAACTGCCACCGCCAGCGCATCGCCGCCGGCCAGGCTCAGGTCATGGCAAGAGGCACAGGAAATGGTGTCGTCCTGGGAAAGTCTTTTGTCGTGGAACAAGCGTCGGCCAAGAGCGACTTTTCGTGCATCAAGATCGAGCGCATCCGGGATCGGTGTGATGGGTTGATCGGTGGCCGGCGAAATGTACGACCTGACCTGCGGCAAATCGGTTTTGTCAGGCGACAGGAACAGCCAGCCAGCCCAGATAAAAAGGGCGCTAATGAATAACAACCAAGCTGTGCGTACTCCAGGCATGCAGACACTCCCCGTCCGGAAGGTGCCTATCGGCACGTGGGAGGCAAACTTGAACCAGAGCTTGAAATCTGACTTGGTTGAACCGGCCAATTCGAAACCATGGATACAGGTTTTTCTATCGCGCCTGGTGCACTTGTTGTCCGAGCATTTCCGGGGTGATCAGCGTAATACCTTGCTCGGTGACGTGAAAACGTTGCCGATCCTGTTCCGCATCGAAGCCTGCGCTGAAACCGTCCGGGATGACGCAGAGCTTGTCGACGATGACGCGTTTCAGCCTGACGTGTCGACCCAGCACAACGTTGGGCAGAATCACCGAGTCCTGAATCAGGCTGTGTTCGTTGACCCGTACTTTCAGCATCAGCAACGAGCGTTCAATGGTTGCGCCGCTGATGATGCAACCACTCGATATCATCGAATCCATGGCATGGCCGCGAAATCCGTCATCGTTGAAGATGAATTTTGCCGGTGGCAGTTGCGCCTGGTTGGTCCGGATCGGCCAGTTGTCGTCATACAGATTCAGGTCCGGTGTCACCTGCACCAGATCCATGTTGGCTTCCCAATAGGCATCCACCGTGCCGACATCGCGCCAGTAAGGCAGGTCGCCGACCATGTTGACGCAGCTATTGGCGAAACAATGGGCATAGAGCGCGTGGCTGCTCACCAGTTTGGGAATGATGTCCTTGCCGAAGTCATGGCCGGAGTTGGGGTCTTTGCTGTCGAGTCGGAGTTGCTCATAGAGAAAACGCGCGTTGAACACGTAAATTCCCATGCTCACCAAGGCGATATCCGGTTTGCCGGGGATCGGCACCGGATGTTCCGGCTTCTCCTCAAAACCGGTGACTCGCCAGGTTTTATCCACCGTCATCACCCCGAAATGCGACGCGCTCTCCAGCGGCACGTCGATGCAGGCGATGGTGAGGTCGGCGCCTTTCGCCACATGGTCGGCGAGCAGGAGGCTGTAGTCCATCTTGTAGATATGGTCGCCACCGAGAACCAGCACGAATTCCGGTTCGTTGATCTGGATCAGCTCCAGGTTCTGCCACACCGCATTTGCCGTACCTGTGTAACCGCCTTCCTGGCCATGGCGTCCAGCCGGCAAGATGTCGACGAATTCATCAAACTGGTCATCGAGAAAATTCCAGCCGCGCTGGATATGGTGGATCAGCCCGTGCGACATGTACTGCGTCGCCACGCCGATGCGCCGCACGCCCGAGTTGATGCAATTGCTGAGCGGGAAATCGATGATGCGCAGTTTGCCGCCGAACGGAACGGCGGGTTTTGCGCGCCAATCCGTCAGTTGCATCAGCCGGCTACCGCGCCCACCGGCCAGGATCATGGCGTAAGCGCTCTTCGCCAGCACTGCGTTGAAGCGTGGCGCAAAGGCTGACCTGAACGGGCAGTGCTCGATGTGTGTACAGGTCAATGCGTCGTGCTCGGCCATAGCCCTACCTCCG
>CAZUSF010000130.1:5583-6980 GCA_964623355.1 uncultured Thiobacillus sp.
AATCCATAGCGAGAAATCTGACGGCAGACTTTATGCCCATGCGGTTAGACCTGCAATTCAAGTCGATTCAGTGTGGACTTGCCGAGGACTCATACACGATGCTCACGACGCCCCAGTCCTTCGGCGATGAATGCCAGCACCAGCGTGTTGAGAGAGACACCCTCCGACTTCGCTCGGGTGGCAAGCTGGGCATGGATGGTCTTGGGCACGCGGGCGACAAACTTGCCGGAAGCCACGCCGCCGCTGTTGGGCGCTGGCACCGGACGCCCCAATGCCTCGAGCGTGGCGATCATTCCGGACAGCGCGTCATGGCCATTGGCAATCGCCTCCGCAATCGTCTCGCCATCGGAGATGCACTCCGAGAAATCCGGATAAGAGATCAGGAATCCCCCCCCTTCGGCAACGGTCAGCGGGCGAATCTCGAATGGGTAATCGTCAAGGTTTCTCATGGATCAAACTCCTTTCACCAGCGCCACGAACTTTTTTACATAGACCGGCTTGATCGGGCGGTGTGCCGGAACGGAAAGTGTTTTGCCGTCGGCGCGGACGAAACAGCAATGGCTGGTGCCTTCCTGTCGCCAGTCGATCTTGTACTGTCGCGCCACCGTCTGAAGCTGCTCGATACGCCAATCCAGCGGGTTGCGGTGCATGGCGTCGAGCAGTTTGGTGGCGGCGTTCATGTATTGACAGTATTACCTGTGACATCAACTGTCAAACTGGTAAGCCATCGGTAAGCTACCCGAAAGCTGTTCGCCAACGGCCGAAAAAAGACGATGTCGGACAGCGGTAAAGGGTGCTTACGTTCCGCTGCGCCGATGCCTGACTTTCTTCACCACCTTGTCCGCCACATAACCGGCGAATTCCTCGACGTTGTCATAGCCCTGATTCACCGCCATTTCTGCCAGCGCGTCGATAAGGCTGCGGGTGTGTTCGATTTCGACCCAGCTGCGGCCGCAGGTGAGGCAGGTTTTGCCGTCGTCGCGGCAGGCGGTCTGGCCCTGGCAGGGTTTGAAGACAGGCATGGCTAAATTTGCTTCACCTTGATGTTGAGCGTCTGAATCCGATACGCGATTTGCCTTGGCGTCATATCCAGCAGCCTTGCCGCCTTGGCCTGCACCCAGCCGGCTTGTTCCAGCGCGGCGATGACGCGTTCGCGGTCGTCCAGATTCGGGTCGTCCAGGTCGACTGCCTGCATGCTGCCGCGACTTAGGCTGACCTGTTCTTCGATGCCGGTGAGCAGGATGGCGTCGCGGTCGATGACTTCGGCTTCGGTCAGCACGGCGGCACGTTGCAGGCAGTTTTCCAGTTCGCGCACGTTGCCCGGCCAGGCGTGGTGCATCAGCACGCGCAGTGCGGCGTCGGTCAGGCTGAGCGGGCGCGACTGCTGGCCGGCGATC
>CAZUSF010000131.1:0-6934 GCA_964623355.1 uncultured Thiobacillus sp.
CTCTTGTGGTTCAGGCTCTTGCCGATGATCGCCATGGAAGCGCCGGTCTTGGCCTGCCAGCTTCCAAGGGTGCGGCGCAGGTCGTGAATGCGCAGGTTTTGGATGCGCACATCATCGATATTGATGCCAGCTTGCTTTGCCACCATCCGTGCCCGTGTGAGCTTCGTTTCGATGGACTCGGGTATCGGGTCACCTGTCACCGAGTAGGTGGTTTCAGCAAAGTGACCTCCTTCCGCTTCAATCCTTTCGATCAACTGGGTGAGTTCGTCCCGATCGAATATTCGCAGCCAGCCCTTATGGGGTTCCATGAGATGCCCGGTCTTGCCATGACTTGGGAAAACGTAGGTCGCGTTTTTTTCGGCGGTATCCCGACGGTTACCCAATATGGCGAGCGCTTCCGGTGAGAGCGTGACATTTTGCGGCGTACCGTTCTTGGTCTCCGGGATGCGCCAGATTCCTTCATCGAGGTTGACATCAGCCCAACGCATGGCCAGCACATTGCTGCGCCGGGCGCCTGTCAGCAGGGACAGAAGAAAATAGTCACGTACGATGGGATTGGGTTCTTCTGCCAGAGATGCAAAAAAGCGGGGCAGTTCATTGGACTGCAGGAAACGATCCCGGCTTTTTTCCGGGTTGCGCCGGATGCCGCGCGCTGGGTTGTTCTCCACCAGTCCCCATTCCAGGGTGCGGCCGAATACGGAGGAAATCAGGGCCAAGACTCTGTTGGCGACAACGGGGTGGCCGGACTTGGTGATATCTGAATGAATCAGAGCGATGCTTTGCCGTGTGATGCTGGACAGCTTTTTCGAGCCAAGCGGCTTTTGCAGATATTGTTGATAGCGCTGCTCATCTCCTTCCCAGGTGCGCTTGCTTATCTTGGCGTGCCGACCGAGATATTCCTTGAAGAGATCACCAAAGGTGAGTTCCCCCTTGTGCGCCCGTTTCACCTCCGCAGGGTTGGCTCCGAACTCGATGGCGGCATTGATCTCGGCTGACTTACGCCGTGCCTGCTCAATACTCATCTCAGGATACCGGCCCAGCGTGACCCGTTCTGGACTGCCGCCCTTGATCCGCCGATACAGCGAGAAGGTTTTTACCCCGCTTGCGCTGACACGGATCTGCAGTCCTGTGGTCTTGGTATCGTGATAAACTGATCGACTGCCTTCTGCAGGCAATGGCAGGATATCTAATGCTGCTTTTGTAAAGTTGAATTGTTTACCCATTTTTGACCTCCGGACACGTTCTGGGGGTTACGCCGGGGTTACGAAATAGGTGAAATTGTGGTGTTTTTTGTGTAACCCCGTTAAGGTTAATTTATATCTAGTTTGTTGTTTTGTATAGGTTTGTAGTGCTTGATGTGTCTTGGTTAAACGCACGGAGGTTAGACTGTTAATCCGTGTGTCCCTGGTTCGAGTCCAGGTCGGGGAGCCAGACTCAACAAGCACTCAAGCCACTCCCCCAGAGTGGCTTTTTGCTTTCCGTTGTCATTTTCGGTTTAGTCCCCATATCGGGGTAACACATTCATTCACACGTCAAAGGAATCTCCATGCAGACGGACCAAGTTTTAAGTCACCTGAAAAAACATGGGCAGCTTCTCGATTTGGAGATCGCATCCGCAACTGGGATTTCGCTGCCTCAAGTCCGCAAGATGCTTGCCGACTTGACGTCACGCGGTGAAATATCCCAGTGCAGCGTCACTCACTTCATTGGCGACAAGCGTGTCGATGGATTTCAGTGCCGTATTTCTGGCTACGTTCCGCCTGTTGCTGCGGGCCGCAAAGCGGGCGCCAATAAGAATCCGTTGTCCGACTAGTCAGACCCGAAGCGGTGCGACTGAGTCGCCCGCCTTGCGGGGTTGTTACCCAGTTTGAGTTGAGCATTTTTATCGATGCGTAATTTCTCATGACCTCGATCGAGGTTTCGGGAGATTGATGGACAGTCCGGGAAAGCTTGGTTCAAACGCGCAAAAGTTTATGTTTTTGCACGTTTCGTTTCCCAAGCCGGTCTCCCATCTTTTTGTCGCCCCAATCTTTCCTTGTTGTCTGATCGGTTGCCAGGGTCAGGATTTCTCTGCTGCAACACCCCTGCCAAACTGGTTTTGCGGACTCAAAACACAGGCATGCTGTCCCGGCCATACTCAGGATGGCGAGGCTAGGGGAGAATTGGCCGCATGAAAGCGATCAATCATGACAACTGGTTGATGGCGGATGCCGAAGGACGCGCTCAGGTTGCCGACGCCCGTGTCTGGCGCCAGGCATTTCTGGCCATTCGCCTCGATCCCCGTGTTCCCCCGGATGTTGCCCGCCAGTTTGAGGCTGCGCGCGGCGGCATGTTGTATGGCTATTTTTTTCGACCGTTGTTGGCCACAGGGGTGGAACAGTGTTATCGCGTGCTGGAAAGCGGCGCTCGGGAGCGCTGTGTGCAGATCGGGCAGCCGGTTTTTTGCAATGACAGCCAAGGCAAGGCGCATCCACTCTCTTTTGGTCACAACCTGAACATGTTGGCCAAACATGGCTTGATCGAGGCTGCGGATCTGATTCTCTGGCAGCAAGCGCGAGAACTGCGCGATTGGGTTACCGCCCCGGAGCATCAAGCGGCGCTGACGCTGAATCATGGGGTTACCGCTTTATCGCGAGCGGCGGAGTTGTTGGGGAAGTTGTTTCAGACTTAGCTGAAGACGATAGGCCTGATCACATCTGATTCTCGTAAACACCATTCCGGACTATATTTACCTCATGATCGATGCCACTTCCTCCCTCGCCGCCACGCTTGCCACAACACAAATGCAGTCAAGCCTGATTGCGGTTCGACTCGCCAACGAGAGTCAGCGCCAGATTGCTGATTTATTGGCAGAAAATGTGCAGCAGTTAGCCAATCCCGCGCACCTGGGCAATCTGGTCGACACGATCGCCTGATTCGTCCTGCCAGCAGCGTATTTCAGATGGAAATATGTTCGTTTCCCCGGAATGTGCCCAAAAATGGCTGCAACAAGCAGCGTAGAGCGCTGATGATCGGCGTGTGGTGCTTGATTCAAATGGCAATGAGTTGGTTGACGGCGATAGCGTTACGGTGGTCAAGGTCGGCCCAAAGTCAAGAATATCCGCTTGGTTGTTGGCGACCGCGATATCGGCATCAAGCTCGACGGCATTGGCGCAATGCAGTTGAAATCCGAATTTGTGAAGAAAGTCTAACCGGCTGGCGATTCAGGATCGGGACTTCAGATGAATGATATTCAGCCGAAAAATCCACTGCATGGCATCACGCTGGAAAAACTTTTGAATGAACTGGTGGCGTTCTATGGCTGGTCTGGACTGGGGAAAAAGATCGATATCCGCTGTTTTACCCAGGATCCCAGTATTTCATCCAGCCTCAAGTTCCTCCGCAAAACCCCCTGGGCACGGGAGCGGGTGGAGGCGCTGTATATCGAGATGATCAGGCGAACCGCCAAGCGAATTTGATTTTTTCAACCAACCCAGGTAGCTGGGCACCAACATGCCGCCGCGTACGCTACCGCGATAATCGGGATGGATATGGCTGGTGCGCGCCGGTATCGCTGGCGCGGCATCGCCCCGATTCAAGCGAAAAGCCACCTGCTCGATTGGCCTGCCGGCAACCACATGTGCGGCGGTAAGGACATGGCGCGGGCCGATCAGCGCGCCGCTGAAGTGACCGTTACCGTTCTCCACCGCGCCAACACCGGCCCATGGCGAATCCATGGTGTTGGGGTCAACTCCGACACCACCGACAACCGCCGCGCAAAAGGGTGAAAACAGGCTCAGCGCGAGGGCGAATCCGGCGGCATGCAGGCGACACACTTGGCGCCGCAAGGAGATATGCCAAACGGGCCGGGCTGGACATATTTCGTTTTTCATAAGCATTGAACATGAAATCATGATTTGCGCGACAGCTGAAGGCCCTGGTCAAGAGCTTCGCCTGGGCGCTGTGTACGGACGCCAATGTTGGCGCAGTGAACTGGAGTGCATGCAACGACAGCAGTTCAGCCGCCTACACAGCAATTCCCCAGTGGCTGCGTCCTATCGGCACAGCAAAAAAAACCGCCCCGAAGGGCGGTAAAGCAAACCGCGTGCGCAGTATCAAGGCACGGACGCGGTCGGAGGAGACTTGGTTGGCGGCTTACTTGTTGACCGGTGAATCGGGGGAAACGAGGTAAGCCGTGATGTGGGCGATCTTTTCCGGCGTCAGAAGGCCGTTGTGGCCCAGACGCGGCATTTGCGAGCAGGCGGTGAATGCCTGCGCGTTGTAGATCTTGTCGTAGGTGTACTTGACGATGTCATCGCTCGAACCGCGTAACTTGCCGTAGCCGGTGAGGCCAGGGCCGATAGTGCCGTAGGCGACTTCCTTCGGGTCGGCGGAGTGGCAGGCGTAGCAGTTGCCGCCGCGATCCTTTTTCGGATCATCCGGTTCAACCGTACCGATGCGGTAGGCAAAACCCATCGTGTAGTACTTCTGACCGATTTTCCAATCGCCCATCAGCTTGCCGTCGGCGGGATATTTAATCGCCTTGGTTTCACGCTCCATGATGGCGTTGGCGAGTTTCTCAGGCACGTTGTCACGGTACTGGTTGCAGGCCTGCATGGTTTCGTCCTGCTTCAGACGCGACAGATCCTGGTTTTCGCCGGGCAGGAAGCTCAAGGCGATGATTTTGTCGATTTCCGCTTTCTGCTTGGCGCTGACCACGGGTTTATCGGCGAACGCAGCGCCGTTGGCGGCCAAGGTCAGCCCGGCCAGCAAGAGGGTGTATTTGAAGTTCATGGTATCTCCTTGTTAACGCTTCATGCCGGGCAGATCGAGTGCGACGCCTTTGCCCTGATGGCTCAGGAAGGAAATCAACGCGACGCTGGCGGGCGAGCCGTAAGCCAGATCGGGCAAACGCATCTGCCAGTTGCAGTCCCACATGCGGCTTTGCAGGGTGCGTACCATGCCGTGCGAAACACGATAGGTTGGCCAGGTCTTCATGGTGGCCTGGGTATTGGCCTTGTTCTGGGCGTAATTGCCCAGTTCCTGCAGGCGAATGCGCTTGCCATCCTCGGCATGACAGGTCTTGCAGGAGAAATCCATCGGGCCGTGGCGGGTGAAGAACAAGGCTTCGCCGACCTTCAGCGCTTCCTTCTCCTTGGCATGCTTCAGCGGCGGGTTGATCGGCATGCCATCGGACTGGGAAGCGACATACATGGCGATGGCTTCGATATCGGTGTTGCTTTCGTTCTTGGTCTGATCGCCAAACACCTTCTTGGTGACTTCAGCGTGGCTGAGGCCCTGGAGCTTGACCATGCAGGTCACCAGACGCGATTCCAGATCTTCAACCTTGTTACTGTCCTTGAAGTAACGCGGTAACTGGGCATAAGCGCCAGCCAGCTTGCCGGCGCCGAGACCAAAGTCACATTTTTCGAGACTGACGTTCTTCGGTCCACGCGGCGTCTTGAACAGGATTTCGCCGCGGTCGGCAACCATGGTGCCGGGATTGGCGAATTTGTCTTGCAGGGCCTCGCGATAGGCCTCCGCGTTGACCATTTCCTGCGCGGTGGCGAGTCCCGGAAGTGCCAGCAGCACGGCCAAGGCAAGGGCCTTGCGGCCCGAGTTTTCAAATTTCATGTTTGTTGTCTCCTGTCGATAATCCCCGCCAATTGGCGGAGCAACTTACCTACAGCGAGTATCGTGCCAACTCATGTTTCTATTAAAAACAATGAGTTGGGCTCATTCTCCGTCCTTGCTCAGCGTTGTCATTTGAAAGAGGTCATGCAATTTGCAAGACCTCGGTGATCAAAGCGCAAATTCCTCGTCGTAGGGCTTGTCGCCCGCAACCACCGGCAAGGTGAAGGCGCGGTCCCAGATGCCCCAGCCGCCGTCAAGTACGCGCACGTCCTGGTAGCCGAGTGATTTCAGTTGGATCCAGCCCAGGCTCATGCGAAAGCCGTCGTGGCAATAGAGATAAACCGTCTTGTCCTTCGGCACGTCCTTGTACATCGCGGCGAGGCGGTCGGTGCTGTGCCATTTCTGGCTCTGGCCATCGGTGCCATCCAGGCTGACGATATTGATTGCACCGGGAATATGACCGCCCTGGACAGCGTGTTTGATCACTTCGCCGGTGTACATGCCATGCGGCCGCGCGTCGATCAGCACGATATTGGGGTCGCGGCGCGACAGCACATCGTCGTAAACCTGTTGCCACTGCACGTAAAGCATCGGGTTGGCATCTTTCAGGCTGACGTTGCCGCGCGCGGGTGTGGGCGTCGATTCCTTGGTCAGCTCATTGAAGCTGGCCCATTCCTGCGCGCCGCCGTCGAGGATTTTGACCCGGCTCATGTCGAAACCGTACATTTCAAGCAGATGCATGACACGGGAAGTCAGCGCCGAACGCGAATCGTCATACAGCACGAGGGTGGAATCATCGTTGACGCCCCAGCCGCGCAGCGTGTCCTGGAATTTCTCGCGTGACGGGAACAACATGATCGAGCGGCCGGTGTTGTCGCCCAGATCCTTGAAGCGCTGCACCTGAACCGCGCCGGGAATGTGACCGACGGTGTGGTAACGATGCGGGTGATAGCGCACTTCCAGAATCACCAGATTCGGGTTCTTGTCCTTTTCAGCGACCAGCCAGTCGGCATCGACCAGGAAGGAACGGTCGGAAATGGCAAAAGCGGCCGGCGCGGCCAACACGAGTAAAAACAAAAAGACGGGGAGTAGCAGTCGTTTCAACATCAGAGTTTCCTTCAAGGGGATTACAAAACCGGGTTTTCAGCCTGAATAGCCTGACGCATAGTTTTGCCGTGCGCCACGCGCTTTCGTACCAGGCAGTTCAATTCATTCATGCCAATTTTTTGTTTAAGGCAACGCTGATTTATTCGGTTACGTCGTTCGCGCGAATGCGGGAACCCAGGTAAATCAAGTGACTGGATTCCCGCATTCGCGGGAA
>CAZUSF010000132.1:0-1213 GCA_964623355.1 uncultured Thiobacillus sp.
TCTTCAGCCATCGAGTCTTTGAAACCCTTCACCGCACCGCCGAGATCGCTACCCATGTTACGCAACTTCTTGGTGCCAAAAACTACCAGAACCACAACCAAAACGATCAGCCAATGCCAGATGCTGAATGAACCCATAACTCAACTCCTCAATAAACCGGCCGTCCTTGCTGGACGGACCTGAAAATCATCTGGCGCGCTGACTGCTGCTCCATGCTGAAGCCGTTCGTGACAAGCTTGCTTGCGGTTCCAAACCTTCAATTCAAGCTCTCACCCAAGCAACGCCAAGCTACCGGATCACCCTGTTTACCGGCGAACTCGCCGGCATTCACTTCAAGTACATAGGCGACACGACGGGGAGCGTAGTGGATCGAACAGTTTTTGTTCACGCACGGCTGCAGCGTCACTGCGCCGGCTATCTTCAATTCGGGACTGACCCAGATCAGGTCAATCGGAAAACGCATGTCCCGCATCCAGAAGCCGTACTTATCGGGCTCAGGGAAGACGAACCACAAACCGGTTCCCGGCTTCAGCAGAGCGCGCCCGGAGAGTCCGCGCTCGCGTTCTGACGGACTGGCGGCAACTTCGACGACGAAGGTTTGCCCGCCGATCTGAATCTGCTTCGCCTGATCAGGCGCGCAACCTTCACTCGCCTGCGTTTCCAGTATCGTTGCCAGCAAGGCGGCAAACAGCATGGCGCGGATTAAACTCGCGCCCCTCATACGTTCAAGCATTTTTCGGCTCAATCCTATGCAATTCAAGGTTACTCATCGTTCCGGCAAGGCCCGTCGCGGCACGCTGGAAACCGCGCACGGCACAATTCAGACGCCGGTGTTCATGCCGGTCGGCACGGTCGGCACGGTCAAGGGCATCACGCCGCATGAACTGATCGACCTCGGCGCCCAGATCATCCTTGGCAATACCTTTCATCTCTGGCTGCGTCCTGGTCAGGAAGTCATCGCCGCGCATGGCGGCCTGCATGGCTTCATGCGCTGGAACGGTCCGATTTTGACCGATTCCGGCGGCTTTCAGGTCTGGAGCCTGACGCATTTGCGCAAGATCAGCGAAATGGGCGTCAAGTTCGCTTCGCCGATCGACGGTCAGCGTCTGATGCTGTCGCCGGAAAAGAGCATGGAAATCCAGAAGACGCTGAATTCGGACATCGTGATGATCTTCGACGAGTGCACGCCATATCCGGCCGATCACGATACCGC
>CAZUSF010000132.1:1313-6898 GCA_964623355.1 uncultured Thiobacillus sp.
CTGATGGGCGTCGGCACGCCGGAGGACATCGTGTTCGCCATCGAACGCGGTATCGATATGTTCGATTGCGTGATGCCGACCCGCAATGCGCGGCATGGCTTGCTGTTCACCTGGAGCGGCGACCTGCGCATCCGTAACGCCCGCTTCAAGGCGGATACCGGCCCGATCGACCCGCAATGCGATTGCTACACCTGCCGCAATTTCAGCCGGTCCTATCTGCATCATCTGCACCGTTCAGGCGAAATGCTGGGTGCACGCCTGAACTCCATTCACAACCTGCATTTTTATCAGGACTTCACCGCCCGCCTGCGCGAGGCGCTGGAGCAGGGCAACTTCGAGGCATGGCGGGGCCAGTTTCTGGCACAGCGGCAGCAGGGTGTGGCTTGATACGCCAATTGATGAAAGTTTTTCAGATACAAGAGCTTGTCACATCAGCCTGTTAGAATGCGCGGGTTTTTTCTACAGGTTTTTTTCATCATGCTGATATCTCCCGCTTTCGCCGCCGATCCCGCGCAACCCGATCCGATCATGAGCTTTCTGCCTTTGATCGTCCTCTTCGCCCTGTTCTATTTCCTGATCATCCGGCCGCAGATGAAGCGCGCCAAGGAAACCAAGAAGATGCAGGAGTCCATTCAGAAGGGCGACGAAGTCATCACCGCCGGCGGCCAGCTCGGCAAGGTCGTGAAGATTTCCGACCAGTACATCACGCTCGAGATTGGCGGTGGTGTCGAATCGCACTTCCAGCGCGCCACGGTTGCTACCGTTCTGCCCAAAGGCACGATCAAGGACCTCTGAGAATTTCTCTGTGAAACGTGAATGGTGAAAAGTGAAAGGTGAAAGGTGAAACGCATGTTTCACCTTTACTTACCGCTCTACTTGCCACCACGTTTCACGCTTCACGTTTCACATTTCTCGGTTAAATCATGAACCGCTACCCCCTCTGGAAGTACATCCTCATCGGCGTGACCCTGGTCGTCGCCTTCATTTACACCTTGCCGAACTTCTTCGGCGATGTCCCAGCCGTGCAGGTGATGCCGCTGCGGACAACGGAAAAGGTCGATGCCGTGTTGTTGCAACGGGTGGAAGCCACGTTGAAAACCGCCGGCCTGAGCAGTACCGGGGTTGAACTCGACCCGCGCGGCGTGAAAGCGCGCTTTGCCGATACCGATACCCAGATCAAGGCCAAGGATGCGCTGCAGAGCGGGCTTGGTTCCGGCTACACCGTGGCGCTGAATCTGCTTTCAGCATCTCCCGCCTGGCTGACCTCACTCGGCGCCTTGCCGATGAACCTGGGTCTCGACCTGCGCGGCGGCGTGCACTTCCTGTTGCAGGTGGATATGCCGAAGGCGCTGGAAAAAGCCGCCGAGCGTTACCAGGGCGACATTCGCACCCTGCTGCGCGAGAAGAAGGTGCGCTACTCCGCGATTGGCCGCGAGGGTGAACAAGTCAATCTTCGTTTCCGCGATGCGGAACAGCTGGCGGCGGCGCGACGGGCGATCGAAGAAGCCTATCCCGACCTGCAGATGGACGAGTCGCAAGTCGGTGAAGAAAGCGCACTGACAGTGACGCTGAAAAAGACGGCACAGGTGCAAACCCAGGAATTCGCGCTGAAGCAGAACCTGACCACGCTGCGTAACCGGGTCAACGAATTGGGTGTTGCCGAGCCGGTGATCCAGCAACAGGGCATCGACCGCATCGTCGTGCAATTGCCCGGCGTGCAGGACACCGCGAAAGCAAAGGAAATCCTCGGTCGCACCGCGACACTGGAAATCCGCATGGTCGACGAAGAACGCATGCAGGATCCGGCAACGGTTCAGGCGGCCGCCAGCGGCCAGGTCCCGTTTGGCACCGAAATGTATTTCGAGCGCAACGGCCAGCCGGTAATCGTCAAGAAAGCCGTGGTGCTGACCGGCGAGTACATCACCGACGCCCAGCCCGGCTTCGACAACCAGACCAATCAGGCTGCCGTGCACATCAATCTGGATGGCCGCGGCGGTCGCATCTTCAAGAACGTGACGCGGGAAAACGTCGGCAAGCGGATGGCCATCCTGCTGATCGAAAAAGGCAAGACCGAAGTGGTCACCGCGCCGGTCATCCGCGAAGAAATCGGCGGCGGCCGGGTGCAGATCACCGGCATGGATTCGACCCAGGAAGCGAATGACGTCGCCTTGCTGTTGCGCGCCGGTGCGCTGGCGGCGCCGATGGAAATCGTCGAGGAACGCACCGTCGGCCCGTCGCTCGGCGCCGACAATATCGAACGCGGCTTCAATTCGACGCTGATCGGCTTCGCCGCCGTGGCGGTGTTCATGGTGATCTACTACCAGTTCTTCGGTTTGATTTCCGTTCTGGCGCTGTCGGTCAACCTGTTCCTGCTGGTGGCGCTGCTGTCGATGATGCAGGCGACGCTGACACTACCCGGCATCGCCGGTATTGCGTTGACGCTGGGTATGGCGATCGACGCCAACGTGATCATCGCCGAGCGCATCCGCGAGGAACTGCGCAACGGCAATTCGCCGCAGGCCTCGATCACCGCCGGCTACGAACATGCCTGGGGCACCATCCTGGACTCCAACATCACCACGCTGATCGCCGGTGTTGCGCTGTTCTGGCTCGGCTCCGGTCCGGTGCGCGGCTTCGCGGTCACCCTCTGCCTGGGCATTCTGACTTCCATGTTCAGCGCGGTGATCGTCTCGCGCGCCATGGCCAACCTGACTTACGGTCGCGCCAAACGGCTGACCAAAGTGTCGATTTAAGGAAGTAACAGCATGGAACTCTTTCACCTCAAGCGTGATATCCCGTTCATGCGCTATGCGCGCAGCACGATCTATTTATCGCTGCTGTGCATCTTCGCCTCGATCGCGCTGCTGGCCACCAAGGGCCTCAACCTGGGCGTTGATTTCACCGGCGGCACGATGATGGAAATGGGCTACCCCACCGCCGCCGATGTACCGTCGATCCGCAACCATCTGGCCCAAAATGGCTATGCCGACGCACAAGTGCAGAATTTCGGCAGTTCGACCGAGGTGCTGATAAGGCTGCCGGTGAAAGCCGGCACCACCTCGGCGCAATTGTCGGAAAGGGTGCTGGTGGTACTGAAACAGCAGCAGCCTAAAGTCGAATTGCGCCGTGTCGAGTTCGTCGGACCGCAGGTGGGCGATGAATTGCTGGAGGACGGTTCACTGGCGCTGGTCGTGGTGTCGATCGGCATCATGCTCTACCTCGCCATGCGCTTTGAATGGCGCTTCGCGCTCGGCGCAATCTTCGCCTCCGCACATGACATCTTCATCGTGCTCGGCGTCTGGTCGCTGTTCCAGTGGGAGTTCTCGCTCACCGTGCTGGCTGCCATCCTGGCGATTCTGGGTTACTCGGTAAACGATACCGTGGTGGTGTTCGACCGAATTCGCGAAAACTTCAAGAAAACCCGCATCACCGATGTGGCGGCGATCATGGACAACGCCAAGACCGCCACCCTGGGCCGTACCATCATCACCAGCGGCACCACCCAGATCATGGTGCTGGCGATGCTGCTGCTTGGCGGCGAGGTGCTCTACGGCTTCGCGCTGGCGCTGACCATCGGCATCGTCGTCGGCACCTATTCCTCGGTGCTGGTCGCCAGCCCGGTCGTCATGTGGCTGGGGGTGTCGCGCGAGGATTTCATCAAACCGCCGAAGGAAGAACCCGGCGCTGTCGTCTGATTTTCGCGTTTTCACGTTTTCCGCCAGGAGGCCTTATGCGTCGCACTGTGAATCAATTGGCTGCTGCTGTTTTTTTCAGCCTCGGTTTAGCTGCGTCGGCGCAAGCCGCATCGGTGGCGGTGGAAAAGACCATCGGCGGCTTTGCCTCGCCGGAGAGCGTGGTGGTGGCGGGCGGTGATGTCTTTGTCTCCAATGTCGGCATCAAGCTGGAACCGACCGCCAGGGACGGCGACGGTTTCATCTCGCATCTGGATCGCCAGGGCAACATCAAGACGCTGAAGTGGGCGGAAAAGCTGAATGGTCCGAAAGGCATGATCGTGGTGGACGGCGTGCTCTACGTCGCCGATCTCGATCGCGTGCTGGGTTTTCGTGTGCGCGACGGCAAACCGGTGTTCACGCTCGACATGGCCGCCACCGGCAGCGTTTTCCTGAATGCCTTCGCGCGCTACGACAATCGCCGCCTGCTGCTTTCGGCAACCGATATCAACAAGGTATTCATCGTTGATTTGCCAAAGAAATCATTCAGCGAAATGACCTTCGACACGCCGCCGAAAGGCCCCAACGGCATGAAGAAATACGGCAATCATTTGATGCTGGCCGAATGGGGCACCGACTCGCAGCCGAACGGCAAGGTCAAACGCTATCGCCTGGATGGCTTTCAAGCCACGCTCGATAAAACCTACGAACCGATCCCTGCCGGCTATTTCGACGGCATCGTCGATCTGGGCGCCAACCGCTGGCTGATCTCGAACTGGGTCAAGTTCGAACCCGCCGGCGTGCTGCATCTGCTCGATACGCGCGCCGCCAAGATCAGCCTCGTCGAGATGAAATCGCCGGTTGCCGGCCCCGCCGACATGTTCCTCGACGACGCAGGCAAACTCTGGCTGCCGGGCATGATGGAAGGCAAGGTTTATCGGATGAGCGTGCGGCCCTGACCCGCCGGATAACCAAACATAGCGCGGGATACGAGGTCTAAATGAAATTATTTTCCCCGCTCTACAGCCGCGCCATGGCCTGGTCGCGGCACCCCCGGGCTCCCTGGTATCTGGGTGGCTTGAGCTTCGCCGAGTCGTCGTTCTTTCCGGTTCCGCCGGATGTCATGCTGGCCCCGATGTGCCTCGCCATGCCGCGTCGCGCCTTTCATTTCGCGCTACTGACGACGCTGACCTCGGTCGCCGGCGGGTTGTTCGGCTACGCCATCGGCTATTTCGCCTTCGATGCCCTGCAGCCCTGGCTGCAAGAGAGCAAATATTGGCCGGCCTATCAAACCGCAGTCGAATGGTTTGGCCGCTGGGGCTTCTGGGCGGTGTTCATCGCAGGTTTCTCGCCCATCCCCTACAAGGTATTCACGATCGCCGCCGGGGCGCTGTCGATGGCGTTGCTGCCCTTCACGCTCGCCTCCATCGTCGGTCGCGGCCTGCGGTTTTTCCTGGTTGCCGGCTTGATGGCCTGGGGCGGCGCACGCATGGAAGCCATGCTGCATCGCTATGTTGACCGCCTCGGCTGGGCGATTGTCGCCGTCATCGCGGTCGCAATGCTCTGGTACGGCTTGCGCTGAGTAGCAGCGCTTCGACCACGCTTCGCCTCACTTGATCGGCAACACCCCGGGCGGCAGTTTGGCGCGCAGAATTTCCGCCAGCCGCTCGATGCTGCTTGCCATCGGCGAACGTCGCCGCCAGACCAGACCGATGCTGCGCGCCGCACCCGGCTTGCTGATCGGCTTCAACATCACCTGCTCGCCAGTGGCATTGATGCCGGCACCGGCCAGCGTCGGAATCAGCGTCACACCGAGGCCCATGGCGACCATCTGACGCAAGGTTTCCAGGCTGGTGGCGCGAATCTCCTCGCTCTTGATGCCTTGCAGATGACACGCTTCCAGCGCCTGGTCGC
>CAZUSF010000133.1:0-6887 GCA_964623355.1 uncultured Thiobacillus sp.
TCGGGCATGTCCCAGCGGACCCGCATGCTGACCTGCATCGGGTAATAGCCATCGAAAAAACGCCGCATGTAAGGGCCATTCGAGAGCACGAAGGTATTGCCGCCCTCGGCCGCCAGCGCTTGCGTCTCCCCGCTGATGCAGATCAATGCATTGCGCGCTACCTGGTCCATCTGAACGCTGTTTTCATGCACCCAACTGCGGCCAATATTTTCACTGCGCAAAATGGTCAGGTTGCGAATTCGATCCCGGTTGTAGACGATCTGCATGCTTGGAACCGGGTCAAGATGCTGATGGCATTGCTCCAACTTGGCCCAGCCACTGAGCAGGCTTTCAGCGTTGAGCGAAATCTGGTTTTGATGGTGGTGCACGGGGGTCGCCGGCGGCGTGGACAAAAACCGTAGTTCACCTTCGTTGACGTCGCTAACTCCCTTGAAGAACATTTCTTCTTCGGTCATGGCGGCCAGTGCCAGGCATGGCAGCAAACCGGTCAGCCAGAGATATTTACTCCGTCGCGGGCAAAACACGACGCGCTCCGTTGAATCGATTCGCCCAGTATTTTTCGCCAATGCGAGAAACAGTGACTTCTTTCGTGCGGCTGCTGCTTGCGTGCACGAATGTGCCGTCGCCGGCATAGATGCCGACATGGGAATTCGGTTTCTTGCGCGTATTGAAGAACACCAGATCGCCGGGTTTGAGTTCGGCTTGCGGTACGACTTCGCCGAGCTTGCTCATCTCGGCGGCGCTGCGCGGCAGGCTGATATCGGCCGATTCCTTGTAAACGTGTTTGACGAAACCGCTGCAATCGAGACCCTTTTCCGGGTTGTTGCCGCCGAATTTGTAAGGTGTCCCAAGCAGGCTGAGCGCTTTCAACAGCGGCTGGGCTTTGGCTTTTACGCCTTCGACTATCGACAGGTCGGCTGTTTCCTCGGCAGCTGCCGGGCCGCTAAAAGCCAGCGTGGCAAGCAGGGAGATAACGAGAGTGAGGAATCGCATGAGTAAAATTTGTCGAGAAATTTGACACAGGAGTGCGAGCAATTAAGCCATCAGGAGGCGATTTAGTCGATAGCTTTGACTACTATGTAACTTGGCGAATTGATAATCTACATTAAGGAGGTCCGCTATGTACTATGAAATGAATGAACAAGTTGCTTCCGACGTTCAGGCCGCAGCCTCTGTGGATGAAGGTTTGCGTGAACGGGTTCGCGCTTTGGTCATGCGCGCCCTGGTGGATCGACAGGCGGATCCGGAAGCCGTCAAAAACGTGCTGCGTTCGGCGTTGGCGGGTATTGATGGTGGTCTGGCACAACGCGGCGAAGCGGCAGGTGAGGCGGTGCGGGAAGCGGTGAAAGGGATGGATGAAGCCGTCGCGCGTTCGGTTTATGCCATGCAGATGGCGCTGGAAGAAGCCTGGGAGCAGGGTCGGGAATTTGCCGATACCGATGCCAAGGAAGCCATCGACTCGATGCAGGAACTGGAAGACGACCTGCTTGCCACGCTGAAGAACGCGGCAGACGATACCCGAGGCTGGATGAAGGGGGAGTTCACTGATCTGGCGGCGCATCTGGCGCGCACGGGGACAGATACCGGCGCTCAGGTGCGTGATGTCGTGCAGCGTTTCAACAACCGTCTGGCCAGCGTGGTGAAGGGCAGCGGTGCCGATGTGATGACCGCAGCTAGCGTCTCGCGGTCGCGCTTGAGCGAAATGACCTCGGGTATCTTGCGCGGTCTGGCGGATGCCCTGGATGCCCGCGCTGGCGAGGCCGATTCCACCCCGGCCAAGGCTGGCGACAAAGCCAACAATCAAGTCAACGTCATCGCCAAAGGTTAAGCGCCCAGCATGCTGCGAGAAACCCTTTCCATGGTGCGCGATCTGCCGCGCCTGCATGAAATCACGTCGGTATTGATCCGTTATGGCTGGGGCGATTTTGTCCGCCTGTTGGGAATTGCCCATCTGCTTGAGCGTGCTGGCCGCTTGCTGCACTGGAAAACCTCGAACGAGATTGTCCAGCTGGATTTGCCGGTGCGTATTCGGCTGGCGCTGACCGAACTCGGGCCGAGTTTCGTCAAGCTGGGCCAGATTTTGGCGACGCGGGTCGACGTGTTCCCGGCATCCTGGATTGTCGAGTTCGAAAAATTGCACAGCAATGTGCCGCCGGTTCCGTTCGAACTTTTGCAGGGCGAGCTTGAGCGGGTGTTGGGCGACTCGGTGGACAACGTGTTCTTGGCATTCGATCGCGAGCCGTTTGCCGCCGCGTCGATCGCTCAGGTGCATCGTGCCCGCCTGCCGGATGGCGTCGCGGTGGTGGTGAAAATTCGGCGGCCGGATATTCACGCCAAGATCGATGCCGATCTGCGCATCCTGACCCATCTGGCGCGCCTGATGGAAATGGAAATGCCGGACATGCGGCGATACCGGGTGGTGCAGATCGTGGGCCAGTTGCAGCGTTCATTGCTGCGCGAGCTCGATCTGGCGAAGGAAGCGCGCAATCTGGAAACCTTCGCCAAGAACTTTGAAAACGATGCAAGCGTGCATATTCCCCGCGTCTATTGGGAATACTGCAGCGAGACGGTGAACGTGCAGGAAGAATTGATCGGTATTCCGGGGTCGCAGATTGCCCGCGCCGAGGCGGAAGGGTTCGATCTCAAGCTGCTCGCCGAACGTGGCGCCGATGCGGTGCTGAAAATGATCTTGCTGGATGGTTATTTCCATGCCGACCCGCACCCCGGCAACGTCATCTACCTGCCCGGCAATGTGATCGGCCTGATCGACTTCGGCATGGTCGGCCGGGTTACGGACAGCCGCCGCGAACAACTGATCGATTTTCTGCAGGCGCTGATTCAAAAAAGTGAATCCGGCATGCTGAACGTGCTGACCGCCTGGGCCGGCGATGTCGAAATCGACGAAGAGCATCTGGCTTACGACATCTCTGAATTGATCTTTGGCTATGACAATCTGGGCCTGAAGGACATTCATCTCGGCGCCTTGCTGAGTGAAGTCACCGCCTTGATGCGCGATAACCAGCTCACCATGCCGCCTGATCTGACCTTGTTGTTCAAGGCGCTAATCACGCTGGAAGGCCTCGGCCATCAACTCGATCCGGATTTCCACATGGTCGATCAGCTGACGCCGTTTGTCAGTCAGGTTCTGGAAGCGCGTTATTCACCGCAGGCACTGGCCAAACGCGCCAAGCATGGGGTGAGTGAAATCGCCGAGATATTTTTCGGCTTGCCACGTGATGTCGCACGCCTGTTCCGGCGTGCGCGCAGCGGTCGCCTGCGGATCGATCTCGATCTGAAGCGCCTGGATCACTTCGGTCAGCAGCTCAACAGTGCTTCCAATCGTCTGACCATGGGCGTGCTGACCGCTTCGCTGGTGGTCGGCTCCAGCATCATCATGACCGTCGAAGGCGGGCCGGAGTTGTTCGGCTTGCCGTTCTTCGGCCTGCTCGGTTTTATCGTTGCCTTTTTCAATAGTGTCTGGATCGTTCTCTCGATCTGGCGCTCGGGCAAGGTTTGAAGGCGATTCAGTGATTGAAGTTATCGCCGGCCTGGTCGATAAGCGACGGAATCGGGTTAAACTTTTTGCTCACTGGGGGCAAGTAATGAAACGTTTCGTCTTGTGGGGTCTCTTTGCGCTGTTCTTTTCCGCTTCGTCGCATGCCGCCGATTTTATGGTCATGAGCGATGCCGAGAAGGAGATGATCCGCACTATTGTTAGAGAAACGCTGCGCGAATACGCCGCTGCATTGAGTGACAAGCAGCAGGCCACCAGCAACGCGAAAGAAATTCTGAGTGAAATTGTGCAGAGCAATCGCAGTTTCATGCTGAAGAACAAACCGGCTTACTTCGCGAAGTTTGCCGATAGCCAGCGTCCACGTGCGACGGTAATCACCTGTTCGGATTCACGCGTGCACTCGCATGCCCTGGACGCGACGCCTGATGGCGACCTGTTCATGGTGCGCAATATCGGCAATCAGATCAGCACTGCCGAAGGCTCGGTCGAATACGGCGTGCAGCATCTGCATACGCCTTTGCTGCTGATCGTCGGTCATGTGGCGTGCGGTGCGATTACGGCAGCGGCGGGTGATTACAGCAAGGAGCCGAACAGCATCCAGCGCGAACTGGACACCATCCAGATTCCCAAGGGCGAAGCCGGTTTGAGCAGCGTCAGGCTGAACGTCAATAACCAGGTTCGTCAGGCGATGAACAAGTTCGATGAAAAAGTCATCGGCGGACATCTCACGGTGATCGGCGCGGTGTATGACTTCAACAATGAACTGCGCCAGGGTCTCGGCAAGCTGAATATCATCAATGTCAATGGCGAAACCAATGCAGCGAAAATCGCCAGACTTGAATTGATGCGTGGACTTGATGCGCCGCCCGCCAAAAGCGGTCGTGCCAAGTCGGATTATTAGGTGGCAATTTCAGGCAGTAGTCTGAATTTTTTTCGCGCATTTCAGCAAACGGAAAATTGCATCGCTGCGGACTTCGCAGCTTTTAACTTGTAACCAGATAGGACTCTTTACCCATGGAACGTCTATACAACTTCAGCGCAGGCCCCGCAGTATTGCCGAGAGAAGTGCTTGAACAGGCACGTGACGAGTTGGTCAACTGGCAGGGCTGCGGCATGTCGGTGATGGAAATGTCGCATCGCGGCAAGGAATACATGGGCATCCAGGCCCAGGCCGAAGCCGATCTGCGTGAGTTGATGGGCATTCCATCCAACTACAAGGTGTTGTTCCTGCAAGGCGGCGCATCCAGCCAGTTTGCGATGGTGCCGATGAACCTGCTACGCGGCAAAGCCTCGGCCGATTACCTGAATACCGGCGAGTGGTCGAAGAAGGCGATCAAGGAAGCGAAGAAGTTTGGTGCGGTAAATGTGGTTGCCAGTTCGGAAGACAAGAACTTCAGCTACGCACCGACCCAGGACGCCTGGAAACTCGACCCGAATGCCGCTTATGTGCACTACACCCCGAACGAGACCATTGGCGGCGTGGAAATCTTCTGGACACCAGAGACCGGTGAAATTCCGTTGGTGGCCGACATGTCCTCGACCATCCTGTCGCGTCCGATCGATGTGTCGAAATTCGGCCTGATCTATGCTGGCGCACAAAAGAATATCGGCCCTGCCGGCGTAACGCTGGTCATCGTGCGGGAAGACCTGATCGGCCAGGTTGTGGCAGGCACGCCGACGATGTTCGACTACAAGACGCACAGCGAAAACGAATCGATGTACAACACGCCGCCAACCTACGGCATCTACATCGCCGGCATGGTGTTCAAACTGCTGAAAGCCAAGGGTGGCCTGGCGGCGATGGAAAAGACCAATCGCCTGAAGGCCGGCTTGCTGTACGACTACCTCGATGCAACCGACTTCTTTAATTCGCCGGTTGCCCGCGACAACCGCTCGCTGATGAACATCCCGTTCACGCTGAAGGATGCAGCGCTGGACGAAGAATTTCTCAAGGGCGCCAAGGCGCGCAATCTGGTGCAACTGAAGGGACACCGTTCGGTTGGCGGCATGCGCGCTTCGATCTACAACGCGATGCCGGTGGAAGGCGTGCAGGCGCTGGTCGATTACATGAAGGAATTCGAAAAGTCTCGCGCTTGATTTGAATTTGCAGTCAACCTTGGCCGGCGTGTTGAACAATGCGCCGGCCGCGCTTTTTTTAATCCTGGGGGACGTGGTATGGCCAAAACACAGAAGATTCTGACTCTCAACGCCATTTCAAAACGGGGTCTGGCGCGGCTGCCGGATACCTATGTCGTGGGCAATGATGTCAGCGGACCGGATGCCATCCTGGTGCGTTCGCAGGACATGCACAGCATGTCGATCGCATCCAGCGTACTGGCGATCGGCCGCGCTGGCGCCGGCACCAACAATATTCCGGTGCCGGCGATGAGCGCGCGCGGCATGCCGGTGTTCAATGCTCCCGGCGCCAACGCCAACGCGGTGAAGGAGTTGGTCATCGCCGGTATGTTGCTGGGCGCACGCAACCTGGCTTCGGCGATTGCTTTCGTTGCCGGCCTGGAAGGCGATGCTGAGTCTTTGCACAAACAGGTGGAGGCCGGCAAAAAAGCCTTTGTCGGCCACGAATTGCCCGGCCGCACGCTGGGCGTGGTAGGCCTCGGCGCGATCGGTTCGATGGTGGCCGATGCTGCCATCCGGCTCGGCATGAACGTCATCGGCTACGACCCGGAAATCACCGTTGATGCCGCCTGGCGCTTGCCGTCGCAAGTCAAGAAAGCCGCCTCGGTGGAAGATCTGGTCAAGCATTGCGATTTCATCAGCCTGCATACGCCGCTGGTGCCGGCCACCAAAGACCTGATCAATGCCGACCGGGTCAAACTGATGCGCAAGGGCTGTGTGCTGCTGAATTTCGCGCGCGATGGCATCGTCAACGAGCAGGCCGTACTGGATGGCCTGAATGACCACAAACTCCACGCCTACATTTGCGACTTTCCGAGCAACCTGCTGAAGCAGCATCCCCGCTTCGTCGCTTTGCCACACCTCGGTGCCTCGACCGAGGAAGCGGAAGAAAACTGCGCCATCATGGTTGCCAATCAACTGGTCGATTATCTCGAACACGGCAATATCCAGAACGCGGTCAACTTTCCCAACATCAGCCTGGCGCGCGAATCGGCCTATCGCCTGGCGATCGCCAATGCCAACGTGCCGAACATGCTGGGCCAGATTTCCACTTCGCTGGCGGCGGCGGGTCTCAACATCCACAACATGGTGAACAAATCGAGAGGCGAAATGGCCTTCACCCTGGTCGATGTCGATGCCGCCGTGTCGGACGCGGTCATCGCCCAACTTGCCGGCATAGAGGGCGTGCTGCGGGTGCGTTATATTCCAACGAATTGATTCAATGTTTGACTGACAT
>CAZUSF010000134.1:0-278 GCA_964623355.1 uncultured Thiobacillus sp.
AGGTTATCGGGTTGCCGACTTCATGCGGGCGGGCGGCATCATGACCCTGATCTTCCTGGCGGTGATGATGCTGATGCTGAATCTGATCTACTGACCGGTTACCTTGCAAAGGGTCAGATTTCCTGATCCCGGCCGAGTTTTAGCGGTGATTTCCGGAATCATGCATGGCACGACATGACGGTAGGATGGGCCAAGCGGAGCGGGCCCATCACGCTCGGTGCATTGATGGGTCCGCTGCACCAGTTCTTGGCACGCCGGATGCCTATGCGGCAAAACCG
>CAZUSF010000134.1:288-5475 GCA_964623355.1 uncultured Thiobacillus sp.
TGAACCTGATCTACTGATCGGTTGCCTTGCAAATGTTGCGGACGTAAAAAAGCCGCCCGAGCGGGGCGGCTTTTTTGTGGCAGCGAAGGCGATCAGACCTTGGCGGCGCGCTTGTGGTGGTCGAGCTTTTCCTTGATCCGCGCCGACTTGCCGGAGCGCTGACGCAGGTAATACAGCTTGGCGCGACGCACATCACCGCGACGCTTGACTTCAACCGCAGCCAGCAGCGGGGAGTAGGTCTGGAAGGTACGCTCGACGCCTTCGCCGGCGGAAATCTTGCGCACGGTAAAGGCGGAGTTGAGGCCGCGGTTACGCTTGGCGATGACCACGCCTTCGTAAGCCTGCAGACGCTCGCGGTTGCCTTCCTTGACTTTCACTTGCACCACAACGGTATCGCCAGGAGCGAACGGCGGCAGCACCTTGCCGACCGACAGGCGGGCAATTTCTTCATTTTCGATTTGTTCGATGATATTCATCTTCGTTTCCTTGCACGAAAGTTGACGGTATAGGTTTCATGGAACGATGCCCCGGAAACATGCCGCCGTTTCTAAATGACCTGGACTAATCCAGATCGGCTTCCCGGCGAATTTCACCGAGTAATTCAATTTCCAGCGGACTCATCTTCCGCCGTTCCAGCAAATCAGGTCGCCGCAGCGACGTTCTCTTCAACGCCTCGCGCAAACGCCAGCGCGACACTTCGGCATGATTGCCGCCGCGTAAAACCGGCGGCGACTTCAGCCCGAGGTAATCTTCCGGCCGCGTGAAATGCGGACAATCCAGCAAACCATCGGCGAAAGAATCTTCGTTGGCCGACTCGGCATGCCCAAGCGCACCGGGGATCTGCCGAATCACCGCATCGAGCAAAACCATCGCCGGCAACTCACCGCCCGAGAGCACGTAATCACCGAGAGAAACTTCCTCGATCGAGTGCCGCGCAAACAAACGCTCGTCAATTCCTTCATACCGCCCGGCCAACAATACCAGCGCCGGTTCCTGCACCAATTCCAGCACCAGCGCCTGATCCAGCCTGCGTCCTTGCGGCGACAGGTAAATCATGCGCGGCGAAACAATGCCTTGCCGCAACAACGTGGTCTTTGCCGCCGTCAAGGCCAGATCCAGCGGCTCCACCAACATCACCATGCCGGGACCGCCGCCAAACGGTCGGTCATCGACGGTGTGATAGTTATCCTGCGTGAAGTCGCGCGGATTCCAGAATTTCACACTGCACAACTTCTGCTTCACCGCTCTGCCGCTGACACCAAACTCGGTCAACGCGGCAAACATCTCGGGAAACAGGGTTACCACATGGTACTCAGGCTTCATGGCGCCACGCCCGAGCAACTACGCCCGACTTGAAACCCGGCTTAATAATCCAGCCCCCAGTCCACCACGATGCGCTTGCCGGCCAGATCAACCGACTGAACCAAGGCGCCAACAAAGGGAATCAGCCGTTCAAACGTTTTTTCGTCGCGTTCGTCCTGAATCTTCAAAACTTCATGCGCGCCGGTTTCCAGAATGCCAACCACCTTACCCAACGACTCGCCTTGCAGATTGACGACATCCAGGCCGGTCAACTGGTCCCAGTAATACTCGTCTTCCGCCGGCGGAGGCAGATCAGCCCGCGACACCGCAATCTCAAATCCCTGCATGGCTTCGGCGATATTGCGATCACTGATGCCTTGCAGCGAAACCAGCAACGTCTGGCCATGCACCTTGCCTTCAAGCAACTGGCAGGCACGCCATTTGCCGTTCTTGCCGATATGCCACAACGGGTAATCCAGCAGACTGTCGACCGACTCGGTGAACGGCTGAATCTTCAGCCAACCACTTACCGCATACGGGGCGGCAACCCGCCCCATGACCACCAGATCTTCAGGCAGCGGCAGTTGCGCCATTGCGCACGATCCGGGCGACGGTGTCGGAAGTCTGGGCGCCGACGCCTTTCCAGTAAGCCAGGCGCTCCTGATTGATGCGCAGGGTTTCGGAGCTGCCGGAAGCGACCGGGTTGTAGAAGCCGATGCGCTCGATGAAACGACCGTCACGACGATCGCGGGAATCAGCCACGACGATGTTGTAGAAAGGGCGCTTCTTGGAGCCGCCGCGAGATAAACGAATTGTGACCATTAGCTGTCCTTTGAGCCTGTTGGAGGCCGGGAAGGCCGCCAAAACCGGAAAAGCCGTGCATTATATAGAGTGCGTGCGAGCAATCCAAGGGTTTGTTTTTGCCGACTCTCTCGCATCAACCCAAGCGTCGCAAACCGGCTGCGTCAATCGCGGAAATTCTGATACTGCAGCGGGAAGTCGGTGATGCTTTTCCGCACCAGCGCGATGGCGTCCTGCAGGATATCGCGCTTGGCGCCGGTGACACGCACGCTTTCGCCCTGGATGCTGGCGTTGACCTTCATTTTGGAATCTTTCAGCAAGCGTACGATCTTCTTGCTCAACTCGGTTTCCAGGCCGCTTTTCAGCGTTGCCGTGCGCTTGACCTTGTTGCCGGACACTTTTTCGCTTTTGCCCAATTCCATGCAACGGATATCGACACCGCGTTTGATCAATTTGCCGTTCAGCACTTCCTGCACCTGATCGAGCTTGAAATCGTCATCGGCATACAGCGTCAAGACCAGTTCGGCCTGCTCGATGCGCGCGTCCGAGCCTTTGAAATCGAATCGATTGGCGACTTCCTTGTTGGCTTGCTCAACGGCGTTCTTGATTTCCGGTTTATCCAGTTCGGACACAATATCGAAGGAAGGCATGTTTTTTCCTGTACAAGGGATGATTCAAGTGGGCGCTGATTATAGGGTTTCGCCTCCGCCTCGTTTAAAATCCGCCGACGTTTCATCCTTTCACTCTCCGCTTACCTGAAGGTATCCATATGGCCCGCGTTACCGTTGACGACTGCATCAAGCACATCCCGAATCGTTTTGAAATGACTCTGGTCGCCGCCTATCGCGCGCGTCAGATTTCCACCGGTTCGACCCCGCGCGTCGATCCGGAAAAGGACAAACCGGCAGTCCTCGCATTGCGTGAAATCGCGGAAGGCCTGACCGGCATTGAAATCCTGAAAAAAGGTCCGTTCTGAACCTCGCCTACGAAGGCAGTCTGATGCCGCCCGCTGATCCGCTCGCCATCCTGCCGGAGGCGGCGGCTTACCTCAGCGAGGCCGATCAAGAAGCCTTTGTTCGCGCCTATCACTATTCCGCCGCCGCGCACGAAGGCCAGTTTCGCAAGGGCGGCGCGCCGTACATCACGCATCCGCTGGCGGTAGCCGAGATCCTCGCCAGCTGGCATCTCGACGCACAAACCCTGATCGCCGCCCTGTTGCACGATGTAGTCGAAGACACCGGCGTAAGTTCGGATGAGATCGCACACGAATTCGGCAAACCGGTGGCGCAACTGGTTGATGGCGTCACCAAGCTGGACAAGATTCAGTTCGAGGACAAAGCCCAGGCGCAGGCGGAAAACTTCCGCAAGATGTTGCTGGCGATGGCGCGCGATGTCCGCGTCATCCTGATCAAACTCGCCGACCGCCTGCACAACATGCGTACGCTGGAAGCGATGCAGCCGGAGAAAGTCAGCCGCATCGCGCAGGAAACGCTGGAAATCTACGCCCCCATCGCCAACCGCCTCGGCCTCAACAAGGTCTTTCAGGAACTGGAAGATATCGCCTTCGTTCATCTGCATCCAAATCGCTTCAAGGTGATCGAGAAAGCAGTGAAATCGGCGCGCGGCAATCGCAAGGAAGTAGTCGACAAGATCAAGGCCGCGATCGAAGCAAAACTGACCGAATGCAATATTCCAGTCCAGGTTCGCGGCCGCGAAAAGCACCTTTACAGCATCTATCGCAAGATGCAGGAAAAGCACCTGGCCTTTTCCGAAGTGTTCGACATCTACGGTTTCCGCATCGTGGTCGAGCAAGCGCGCGACTGTTATTTGACGCTGGGCGCCCTGCATGCGCTCTACAAGCCCATCCCCGGCAAGTTCAAGGACTACATCGCGATTCCAAAGCCGAATGGCTACCAGTCGCTGCACACCACTTTGTTTGGCCCGTTCGGGGCGCCAGTCGAAGTGCAGATCCGTACCCAGGAAATGCACCGCATCGCGGAAGCCGGCGTCGCTTCGCACTGGCTCTATAAAACCGGTGACACCAGCATTTCCGAAGTACAGCGGAAAACGCATCAATGGATGCAAAGCCTGCTCGACATCCAGGCCGACAGCCGCGACTCGGCCGAATTCCTGGAACACATCAAGGTCGACCTGTTCCCCGACGAGGTCTATGTCTTCACCCCGAAAGGCCGCATCGTCGCGCTGACGCGTGGCGCCACCGCCGTCGATTTTGCCTACAACGTGCACACCGACGTCGGCAATCATTGTGTCGGCACCAAGATCAACGGCGAATTCATGCCGCTTTCGACGCCGCTGAAAAACGGTGACCGGGTCGAGATTCTGACTTCCGAATCGGCCCGCCCGAATCCGGCCTGGGCCCATTTCGCCCACACCGGCAAAGCCCGCGCGCACATTCGCAGCGCCCTGAAAAACACGCATCGGCACGAATCCGAACAGCTCGGCGAACAGTTGCTGAAACAAGCCATTACCGCGCTCGGCAACGACTGCGCCAGCGACAGCCAATGGGAGCGTTACCAGAAGGAAGGTGGCCGCAGCCGCAGCGACACGCTGGCCGATATCGGCCTCGGCAAAAAGCTCGCCTTCGTTGTCGCGCGTCAGTTGCTGACCAAGGATAACGACGCCGTCGCCCGCAACCAGACCGGCCCGATGCTGATTCACGGCGCCGAAGGCATCGCCGTGCGGCTGGGCAAATGTTGCCGGCCGATTCCGGGCGACCCGATCATCGGCCAGATCAAGAAAGACCAGGGCCTGGTCATCCACACCCACGATTGCTCGCAAGTCCGGCATTACCGCGACGATCCGGAAAAATGGGTCGATGTCGCCTGGTCAGCCGAACTCGACAAACTGTTCGACGTCGGCCTCCGCATCATCGTCGCCAACCAGCGCGGCGTACTGGCCAAGGTGGCGGCAGCCATCGCCGACGAAGGCTCCGACATCGACAACGTCCACATGGCAGAAGAAGCCGGCCCCTATTCCAGCCTCTATTTCACCGTCAGCGTGCAAAACCGGCTGCATCTTGCCCGCCTGATGCGCGTATTGCGCGGCCTGCCGGAAGTCATCCGC
>CAZUSF010000134.1:5575-6875 GCA_964623355.1 uncultured Thiobacillus sp.
ACGATTGCCGCACTGCTGGCACCGGAACAAGTGACGCTGGATAGCGAATGGGGTCTCGATCACGGCGCCTGGTCGGTGTTGACGCATCTGTTTCCGGCGGCTGACATCCCGGTGCTGCAACTCAGCCTGGACATTGGCAAATCTGCCGCCGAACACTACGAACTGGCGAAGAAGTTGCGCCCGCTGCGCGATCTGGGCGTGCTGATCCTGGGCAGCGGCAACATCGTACATAACCTGCGCCGGATGAACTGGCAGCAGCCTGACAGCGCATACGACTGGGCGACGCGCTTCAACGCCCGCATTCAACACAGTCTGCTGGAGCGCGATCACGCCGCGCTGTTCGACCTCGCCGACGACGACGCAAAACTCGCCGTACCGACGCCGGAACATTACTGGCCGCTGCTCTACATCGCCGCGCAGCAAACAGCCGACGAAAATCTCGAATTGTTCAACGACCGCACCGAATACGGCGCCATCGGCATGCTCTGCTGCCAGGTGGGATCGCCATCGAAAGCGGGCGCGTGAACCTCGGTTCCGGCCTCGATACCAGACGATTTCCCGGCTGGTTGTTGATTCTTGGGGCGCTCACCGCCATCGGGCCGCTTTCCATCGACATGTATCTGCCGGCGTTCGCCGCCATTGAACACAGCCTGACCGCGCCCGCCGGCAGCGCCGAACTGACGCTGGCCGGATTCTTCATCGGCATGGCCTGCGGCCAACTGGTCTGGGGACCACTGTCAGACCGCTTCGGCCGCAAACCGCCGCTTTACGCCGGACTGGCGCTGTTTGCGCTCGCCTCGCTCGGCTGCGCGTTGACCGACGACATCACCGCCCTCACCGCCTGGCGCGTGCTGCAAGCCCTTGGCGGCTCGGCCGGCATGGTAATTTCACGCGCCGTGGTGCGCGACCGCTGCGGTGCACGCGAATCGGCGCGCGCCTTCTCAACGCTGATCCTGGTCATGGGCCTGGCGCCCATCCTCGCCCCGATCATCGGCGGCTGGGTCGTCACCCTGGTCGGCTGGCGCGCCATCTTCTTTCTCTTATTTGCCTTCGCGCTGGCCTGTCTGCTGGCGATTCGCCTTGGCTTGCAGGAAAGCCACAGCACCCGCCACGAACCACCGCTCAACGCACAACGCATCGCCAGCGACTATGCCAGCCTGTTCAGCAGCCGCGCCTTCCTCGGCTACACCCTGAGCGGCGGCCTGGCGATGGCCGGCATGTTCGCCTACATCGCCGGCTCGCCGTTCGTGCTGATCCAGTTGGGCGGCATTGCGCCGCAACACTTCGGCTGGGCCTTCGG
>CAZUSF010000135.1:0-6841 GCA_964623355.1 uncultured Thiobacillus sp.
CATCGCCACTCGCTTCACCATTTGCATAGCCCAGAAATGACGATGCCGACACTGAAAGAGTGTCGGCATCGTCTAGACCTTCGCTACTGATTAATTACTACGCAGCCTGTAGCAAGGTTTTCTAGCAAAATAAACGTTTACTTGTACAAAGTAGTCGCTTCGGTTTCCATAATCGGACGCTGACGCAGATCGCTGGTCATGATGACGGTAAGGCGATGGTCAGACGGCACCAGTGCTTTGGCGTTGACTCTCCACTCGGCTTTGGCACCTGGCTCCAGCTTCGGCAAAGGAGCGAACTCCATCTTGTTGCCACTGCTAACCAGCGCAGTAGCGCCATCACCGGAGACAAACTCCATCGCACTTTCCAGTTCGACAAGGATACGAATGTTGATGTCGGTAGCGGTACCCTGGTTGGTCGCCGTGATGAGATAGGTCGTGGTTTTGCCAATTTCAACCGGGTCGGTCAAGTCAACCACTTCCAGCAGCACAGCCGGAATACCAATAATGGCTGTCTTGGATTGCGCGCTGGCATCCGCCGCACAATAAGCGGTTGCTCGGGTGGCGGTCTCGATACTGCCAACCGACTGAGGTTGCAGAGTGACCTTGACGGTTTGTGATTGTTTCGGCGCCAATTCCGGCAGATTCCAGACCACGCGACCTGCGCTTACGGTGCCGTTGTTCGACACGCTGTTGACCGAAGCACCAGCCGGCAAGGTCTCTTCCACAACCAGGTTACGCGCTACAGCATCACCGGTATTGGTCACAATGATTTCATATTCCATATCGCGGCCAAGAATCACGGTATTGGAAACCTTCTTTTCAACTTGAAGCGCCGGCTCGGTAACGCGTGTTGTCGCCGATGCCTGTGCCTGCATGCTGGGGTCTGCGGCGGCCAACGGATTGAAGGCGTAAACACCGGGCTTGGCTGCCATGACGGAAGCAGTGAAATCTTTTGTAGCGCCAGCAGTCAGGTCACCTGCAGCAAATTTATCAAGACCATCTTTCAGGCTGATACCTTCAGGCAAGGTCTGCGCCAGCATGGCATTACGTGCTACGCCAGTTCCAATATTGGAAAGGGAGTAGGTCAAAGGAATCGGATCGCAACGCAGAACTTCTGCCGGTGCGCTGGCTTTCAGCATCAACTCGGGCTTGACCACGTTGAAAGCCATACAGGAAGCTTGATCGTAGCTGCCAGACAAACAATTTTGTGCAATGCCGGTACCAGAAACCTGACCATTGACATTGATCATGCGTGACGCATTGCCATCGAGTTCACCCAATTTCCAGCGCAGCAAGGTGTCACTGACGCGTTCGGCATCAGGATTCGAGCCAATCAGATTGAAATTGCTGCTGCACTGGTCTTGAACAACCACATCGTTCAGCTTGTTACCCGTCAGGTTGGTCGCCTTGATGTCATAGCTGAACGGCTGACCAGCGACAATTTCGCTCGGGGCCATGCGCTCGATCATGAGTGCGCTGGTTGAACGCACGCCAGTTGGGATATACATCACGGAATCAACCGTTTTGCTTACCACCGGTGCGGGTGCAGCTTTGGCGACTGCCACAGGAGCCGGCTTGGCGACTGGCACTGGCGCCGGTTTGGCAACTGCCTCGACGCCATTGAAGCAAGAACTATCCAGAATACCCTTGCCCGGACACCCAATCGTTTTGGTCAGTTCGGCGCCGGTAGTAATTCCAGTTGGGCTGGCTGGGTTGGATGGGTTGTAGTAAGGGCCAGACTGAGCCTGAACTTGTGCGATTCCGACACTGAATAGGGCACTGACAAGAGTAGCAATGAGCTTGTGTTGCATAGGAGGACTCCTTGGACAGAAATTGAAAAACTAAGGACAGGGTGAATTAGCGTCTTTTAGCGCTCTGAATTTAATGACTCTCTAAACAATGCATCAGAATTTTTCAGGATAATAGTTCCTTGTGTGTATTCCAACACGGAACCATCAACCCACACACGGATTTGCCGATTGACGCTTTCTCGCGACACACCGACCAGATTTCCGAGTTCCTCTTGCGAAAGTTTCAGACCAATAGCAATACCTGTACTGGTCACCTTCCCATATTGCTGCCCCAGATTGATCAGAATACGGGCCAAGCGAGCCGGCAGATTGAGGAAACTGAGGTTGCCAACCATGTCGTTGGTAGCTCGCAAACGCTGCGACAAGCCGGAAAGCAGCTTCAGCGCGACATGTGGGTTGCGTTCCAGAAAAGGCAGGAAATCTCGCCGCCAGAGCACCAGAAAACTGCACGCGTCCATGGTTGTTACGTTAGCGCTTCGCGTATCGCCATCGATCAGCGCCATCTCCCCCATCACATTGCCCTGCTCAAGAATGCTCAGAATGGCTTCCTTGCCATCGACTGAGTTGAGGCTGACTTTTACCCGGCCTTCAAGCAGGATCAAAAGATGATCGCCGACTTCGCCAACCTGAAAAATAATATGCTTGGCCGGATGTTCGACGATGCAGCCAAGCTGAATGATGGCCTCCGCATCCTCGTCACTTAGGACAGAAAAAAGCATGCTGCATCGACGCAGCATATCAATATCTACAACCGTATTTTTACTAGCAATGACTGACACCAATTTTGTATCCCGTAGGCTGTTGGAATTGCTGCATCTATAAGCCACCGAACGCAGGAATCTTTTGCATGAAAAGTATATCGTCGGTTGTCCAGCCTCTCTGTGTTGTAACTCACAAATCCGATGGCAACAGCCCGGTTCAGGCTGTATTTTTTTGAAATACCGGAAATAAAAGTTGCAAAAAGCTTGCCAAGTCTGGCTCTGCTGCCTGCGGCCCCGACTAATTCAACTTGGTCCGAAGCACACCATAGGCAATCACGATTAACAGCACAAGCAGCGCAATCAACAAGATCCATCCCAGGCGGCCCAATCTGAATCTACCCGCCCGTGCTCGATACACCTGCTTCAATTTCTCGGCAATTTCGGTCGGCGCCAGCTTGATAAAGACTTCAACCGCATCACTGCCTTTCAAGATCATGGATATCTGTCCGGAAGGTGTTTCCCAGCAAACCAGCCACTGTCGGCCATCGTAACCCCCCGTCTTGAGGAAAAGGCGATCACCCTGAATGGTGAACCAATGCCTCTTGCCCTGAACAACCAGAACCGAGTCCTCAAAATGCACCCGCGCCTTGATCCCGACTGGCGGCAAGTCGGGACCGTAAAGAAGAACCTTGAATTTTGGAATGGGAAGCCGCATGTGTTGGAAGGTCGAAAGATACCCAGCAGTCAGTTAATTCAGTCTTAGTCTAACTTGGAATGTAAGGCTAGATGCCTGAGCTAGAATGCTCAGCTTGAACAAGGCGCCCCCGCATGAAATCACAACTACTCGACATTTTTCGTCGTCGCCATGCCTGCCATTTATTTCAGGCCGATCGCTTGCTGGCACCCGATGATCTGAATTTCATTCTTGAAGCAGGCCGGCTATCACCCTCCTCTTTTGGCCTCGAGCCATGGAAGTTCGTGGTGTTTACCGGCAGCCTGGCGAAGCTGACACTTCAGGACGCCTGTTATCAGCAACCTCAGGTCGGCACCGCCAGCGCGATAGTGGTGATACTCGCCAAGCTGGCCGAATTGCACCCGGATTCCGACTACCTGCAACGCCTGATGGGGCGAGAATATCCTGGCGATGCGTTGGAAGGGGCGTTAAAAAATTACCGTAATTTCCATGCTGCGACCAATGTCAAAGCCTGGAGCGACAACCAGTGTCATATCGCGGCCGCCAACATGATGACCGCCGCCGCGGGCATCGACATCGACTCCTGCGCAATCGGCGGCTTCGATCCAGCCAGCGTGATGCGCATTCTGCAAATTGACCCTGAATACCATCATCCCTCTCTGATCCTGACATTCGGTTACTGCGCGCAAAAACCGGGCGAAAAACTGCGCCTTCCGATGCAGGAACTGGTCGAGTTCCGCTGATACCAAAGCCATGCTCAACCCGGGTCTCGCCCGTCGTATCTGGATCATGCTGGGTTGGGTTCTGGTGATTGGCGTGATTTATTTATCGTTGACCCCCGATCCGCAACCCACCCCAGTCCGCTTCGGCGACAAGATTGGGCACTTCGCGGCCTATGCCACCTTGATGGGTTGGTGGCATCAGATTGATCGCAATGCCTACCGACTGGCATTGCTGTTTGTTCTGATGGGACTCACGCTGGAAATCCTGCAGAGCTTCACCGGATTTCGCCAAGCCGACATTTTCGACATGGCCGCCAATACCGTTGGTGTCGGTATCGGCTGGCTTATCGCGCGTTTTGCATTTGGCTGGAGCGCCCGCAGACTCGCGCCATGAATACCCGCATGAATCTATACCGCGCTGCGCGCCAGGTTTTAGCCGAATCGGATAGCGCCGCAAAACAAGCCGGTGCAGCCCGACTTTGGGGGCAGTGGCAGACCAATGAACTGGATGCCAGCGCCGACTTCGAGACCCCAATCGATGTCGCCGGCATCCCCGACCGCCCGCTTCTCGCCCCGGCCAACCGCATGCCGCGTCGGCAACTCAACGGCCCGGAAAACCATGCCGCGCTGATTCATGCCCTCGCGCATATCGAGTTCAACGCAATCAATCTGGCGCTGGATGCAGTGCAGCGTTTTCCTGGCCTGCCGACCGAGTTTTATGCCGACTGGCTGCGCGTTGCGGCTGAAGAGGCCTATCACTTCAGCTTGCTGCGCGATCACTTGCGCAGCCTTGGCAAAGACTATGGCGACTTCCCCGCGCATGCCGGCCTTTGGGAAATGGCCGAGAAAACCGCGCATGACCCGCTCGCCCGCATGGCGCTGGTGCCGCGCCTGCTGGAAGCACGCGGTCTCGATGTAACGCCCGACATCCAGCGCAAATTGCGCGGCTACGGCGATGCCGCCGGAGCGGATATTCTGAACATCATCCTGCGTGACGAAATTGGTCACGTCGCTGCGGGTGATCGATGGTTTCGCTACTTGTGCGCTCAACGCGGACTACAACCTGAAGTAGCCTTTCAAACGCTGCTTGCCACGCCCGGCGTGCCTTGGCCAAGGCGGCCTTTCAACGAAACAGCGCGTCTTGCCGCCGGCTTCAGCGCAGCAGAATTAGCAATGCTTGATCGCGGTAAAAACCCGGCAAACTCGGACACGCATATCGCCAATCATTCTTGCCCGGGGGTTCCCGGGCGGGCATAATCGCGCCCCATTTTGCAGTTTTATTTCTTATATATTTCATTGATTTAGGGGGAATGGGCATGTCTCACCCGACGGCCTCGTCTCTTCTCACCCAAACCAGCCCGGCGCTGCCGATCGACTGGTATTTCGATCCCAAGGTGTTCTCGCTTGAACAGGAGCTATTGTTCAAACGCGGCGCCAACTATGTCGGCCATGAACTGATGACGCCCAATCAGGGCGATTTCAACGTGCTTGACTGGCTGCATGGTGGCGGCAAGATGCTGGTCAACAATGCGAACGGGATTGAATTGCTGTCCAACGTCTGCCGGCATCGCCAGGCGCAGATGTTGCAGGGCCGCGGAAACACGCAAAACAATGCGCAGCACATCGTATGCCCGTTTCACCGCTGGACTTACGACATCCAGGGCCAGCTCGTCGGCGCGCCGCATTTCCCCAACAATCCCTGTCTGCACCTGAACAAGACGCCGCTATCCAACTGGAACGGCCTGCTCTTCGCCGGCCCGCGCGACATCCACACCGATCTGGCCAAACTCGGCGTCGCCGCCGACATGGACTTCACCGGTTTCGTCTACGAAAGCACCCAGATCACCGAATACAAGTTCAACTGGAAGACCTTCATCGAGGTCTATCTGGAGGACTACCACGTCGTGCCCTATCACCCCGGCCTGGGCAATTTCGTCAATTGCGACGAATTGAAGTGGGAATACGGCGAGATGTATTCGGTGCAGACCGTTGGCGTGCAGGATCATCTCGCCAGCCCCGGCAGCGCGGTTTACAACCGCTGGCACCAGCAGGTTAAACGTTACCGTGACGGCAAAGACCCGGCGCATGGCGCGATCTGGCTGACCTACTACCCGGCGCTGATGGTCGAGTGGTATCCGCACACGCTGGTGGTCAGCAACATCATCCCGACTGGCGTCGATTCCTGCCTCAATGTGGTCGAGTTCTATTACCCGGAAGACATCGCGCTGTTCGAGCGCGAGTTTGTCGAAGCCGAACAAGCCGCCTACCGCGAAACGGCAGTAGAGGATGACGACATCTGCTACGGCATGCAGAAAGGCCGCAAAGCGCTGTACGAGCAAGGCATCAGCCAGGCCGGCCCATACCAGTCGCCGATGGAAGACGGCATGGTGCATTTTCACGAATGGCTGCGGCGGATGATCGAGCCGCATCTGTGATGCCCACTCGGTGATGTCCACCTTCCACGCCATCCTTGCCGCCCCTTTTGGCGGCCTGGGTGTGCGTATCGAAGACGAATGCCTCACCGGCCTCGATTTTCTGCCGCCTGGCATCGCGCCACTGGCTTCGACCAGCGCGCTGATCAGACAGATCGCAGACCAGCTCGACGCCTATTACGCTGACCCCGGCTACAGTTTCACGCTTCCCCTGGCGCCGCACGGCACGCCGTTCCGGCGCCAGGTCTGGCAAGCCCTGGAAAAAATTCCCGCGGGCGAAACCCGGACTTATGGCGAAGTCGCGCGCCAACTCAACAGCGGCCCGCGCGCCGTTGGCCAGGCTGTGGGCGACAACCCGATTCCGATCATCATCCCGTGTCACCGCGTGATTGCCGCAAACGGCGACCTGGGCGGTTTCATGCACAGCCGCACCGGTTACTCACAGGACATCAAACGTTGGCTACTCAGGCATGAGCACGTC
>CAZUSF010000136.1:0-5551 GCA_964623355.1 uncultured Thiobacillus sp.
GAGCTGCGGCGCACGTTGGAGGATGTGGTGCATCTTCTGGGCCGAGTAGTCGAACACCGCGACCCCTACACCTCAGGCCATCAAAACCGGGTCGCCCAACTGGCGCGCGCGATCGCCACGCGGATGGGCCTGCCTGCGCATACGATCGAGTCTGTCTACATGGGCGGCCTGATCCACGACATCGGCAAGATGGCGGTGCCGGCGGAAATTCTCTCCAAGCCGGGCAAGCTGGCGAGCTACGAGTTCACGCTGATCCAGCAGCATCCGCTAACCGGCTACGACATCCTTCGAGACCTCACCTTTCCTTGGGATATCGCCAAAATGGTGCTGCAGCATCACGAAAAACTCGACGGTTCCGGCTATCCGCATGGCATCTCGGGTGATGAAATCCTGCTCGAGGCACGCATTCTTACCGTAGCCGACGTAGTCGAAGCGATGGCATCGCATCGGCCATATCGCGTTGCACTTGGGATAGATACGGCGCTGGCGGAAATCAACCGTAACAGCGGGCGTCATTACGACCCAGAGGTTGTTCAAGCCTGCTCGACGCTATTCAGCGAACAGGTATTTGTCTTCGAATAGCACACCTGCATTCGCCTTCCATAGCCTGAAGTAGCCGGACCTGGTGAGTCCGCTACGCGTTTGATTGCACGCTTTCCAGGTTGAATGGCGCAGCCGGCAGGCACAAGCTGACTTGCGAGCCCTGGCCCAAATGGCTGTCGATTTCGATGTAACCGTTATGGAGTTCCATGATTTCTTTGACGATGCTCATGCCCAGGCCGGTGCCGGGAATTTTGCCCGAGGTATCGGCACGAAAGAAGCGTTCGCAGACACGGGCGCGTTGTTCCGTGCTCAGGCCGATGCCATGATCAACGACCTGGATGCGGACTTCATCAACTTCACTCTTGTCTTTTACCTGGTTCAGTGCAATTTCCACGATCCCGCCAGAGGGTGAGTATTTATATGCGTTGGACAAAACATTGTTGATCGCCTGCCGCATCTTGTTCTGGTCAGCGCGAACCCATTTAGCTTCCCAGGGCAGGCTCAGGTTAGGTTGCTCGCGGCCATCCGGCGGTTTGTAACTGGAGCTGGTTTCACGCACCAACGAACAAATATCGATGCGTTCAAATTTGAAGTCTTTGCCGCGCCGGGCTTCGATGCGGGCCAGGTCGAGCAGCTCATTGATGATCGCGGCCATCAACTCGGCTTGGCGAAAGATGCGGCCAAGATAGGTTTTGCGTTCCTCTGGTGAAAAATCGATCAGCGTCAGCACTTCGGCGTAGCCATAAATACTGGCCATAGGCGTGCGCAACTCATGCGCTGCGGTGGACAGAAACTCGCTTTTCATTTGATCCACCTCGGTCTCAGAGGTGACATCGTGGAAATACAGAATTTGTGAAACTCGCTCACCAGCACCAATGCGCAGACCAATTTCAAGCACGCGTTTGCCGTTGCCGATTATCTCGATCAATTCGCGCTTGCCGCTTGGTAATGGTGAGCGTCGCAGCGCAGCAATGCCTCGAAAATACGGTTCTTGAGCACCGAGTCCGGCCAGCAGTTTGGAAAAAGCGTTTTCATCCAACCCCATGACCGCAGCGCGGTCGAGGTTGGTCATGCTCAGAAAAGCCGAATTCACATAGCTGACCTGGCGCGCACTATCGAATGAAACAAAGCCATCTGGCGAAAGCTCGAAGATTGCATTCAGTTGTTCGGTTTGTTCCTGAACCTGGGCTTCGGCAGCACGTCGTTCAGTGATGTCGGAGTGTGAGCCACACATGCGTACCGGTTGTCCGTCGCTATTGAACAGGGCTTGGCCGCGATCGAGTATCCAGATATTGCTACCGTCCTTACAGCGCATTCGATACTCGGACTGATAAAACTCCGACTTGCCTTCCAGGTGTTTGGCCAATTCGGTCTTGACTCGTTGAAGATCGTCCGGATGAACCCGACTTTCCCATTCAAGCAGATCGTTCATGACTTCTTCCGGCAGGTAACCAAGCATGCTTTTCCAACGATCGGAATAGTGAACCTGGTCCAAATTAAGGTTCCAGTCCCAGATCCCGTCATTGGCGCCGTTGACCGCCAAACCCCAGCGTTCCTCGCTGGCTGCCAACGCCTTTTCAACCATTTCGCGACGCCAAATCTCGGCGGCCAGTTCCATGTTGCGTTGTTCTGCACTAGCTCTTTTTTGTTGGCTGTACTGAATATCTGCTTTCATCTTCTCCGCTGCGATGCGCATGCGATCGAGCTGAAAGGCGGCGCCGAGCAGCAGAAAAGGCACCAGTGCGGCAATAAACAGGGCGACGGCGGGAGAAATATGGCCATAGGCGCGTGATTCCGAAAGCAAGGTCAGCAAATACAAGGGCTGATCAGGAACTGGCATCATGATCAGCAAGGTATTGGCCAGGTCCAGCTTGCCGGAATCGGTTTCGTCGGGCTTGAATGGATTAAGCGAATTTGCCGGCAGAACCTTGCCGAAGGGCAGTTGCAGCAGCGCGCGCATCAACCCGGCGGGCAGCGGTTGTTCATTGCGGTTGACCAGTTCGATGCCCTGGTCGGTCATCAGTATTTCCCGGTCGGTATGGCTATGATTCCGCGTGACGCCGGAGAGCAGGTTGCGATAAAGCAAATCAGTCGAGCTGAGAGTGACTACGGTGCCACCGTGGGCCCCTTTGTGATTAACCTGGATGCTGGTCACGATGATGCCGGTCATGGCATCGATGTGCATGCCGGGCTTGTCAACTGTCGCCGCAGGCAAAAGCGGCAGCTCGGCAGCCGGCTGGGTGTCAACCAGCACGCTCCCGTCCGCAGACAAATATATGATGCGTAACGACTGTCCGGGCGGGTCATGTGTAACGCGCTGATGGAAACGGTTTTCAATTGCCTGCAAGCTGGCGCCGAGACCGTAGCGCATCGACATGCCCAAGTCGCGGTTAAGCAAGTAAGTATTGATTTCTGCCTGGTCGGCATGGACTTGCGCTTTCGCCACCAACATGGCGCTCAAGTCGGTGACCGAAGTCGCGCGGCGTGCACTGTCGGCCAGAATGTAGGCATCGGCATTGCGCTTCATCTGTTGCCACGAAACCACCGAATAACTCAGCAGCGCCAGCGAATAGAGCGCAAACACAACTGCGATATAGATTGGCAAGCGCGGCAGAATATGCCGCGCAAAAGCGGGCAGTGACAGCGGCTTCACCAAGCTGAAAAGGCGAACAAAACGGTTCACTTGGCCTTGTGTTTCTCGAAGAATTCCGGGAAATAGCGCTGAATGCCGGGGTAATGCTTCTGAACCAGCTTGTCGTAACTGCCATCGGCGCGAATCTTCGCTAGATAACGGTTGAACTCATCACGCAGCTTGGGTGAAGATTTCGGGAAAGCGGCAGCCAGATCCTGTTCTTCCGATATCGGCCCGATGACCTTGATCCGGCCAGCCCATTTTTGCAGATCGATGATCACATCCGGCACATCCAGCAAGGTGTAATCGACTTCACCGCCAAGCAGTGTCGGCACCATCTCGTTGATGTTGGTGCTCTTGGTGTAATGGCGCAGATTGATGCCGGCATTTTTCAGGCCGTAATTGGCCGGATCCAGACAAGTTTGGTCCATCACCAGCAAACTCTTGTCACCAATCAGGCGTTTGGTTTCGGCAATATCTTTTTTCAAGTTATCCGAACCGGCAATCGGGCGGATGGACGATTCAGCGCGCGCCATCAGCAATACTTGAGACGGGAAAGTGGGGGTCGAATAGAGCAACACCTGTTCACGCCAGGGCAGCATGGTGAAGCCGGTCGCGATCATGTCGCCACGGACCGGAAAATTACCGGTCAAACTGACTTTGTCACCGTTTCGCACAACCTGCTTGCCTAGCAAGTCACGGATGACATTGTAGAAATCCGTGTAAACCAGGGTGTATTTGACGCCGATATGCTTGGCAAAACCGCGCGCCAATTCCACATCCAGGCCGTCACCAGCGCCGGTAACAAAGTTGGCATACGGAATGCCCAGATGACGCAGTTCGCCGCGCGCCTGGATCTCCTTCAAGTCATTCGCCGTGGCCAGCGAGCTGAACAGAAACAAGCAACTACTGAGCAGGCCGATCAGACTCATCAAGTTTGGATAGCGGGGCATATCAATCTCCACATCATTGAAAGTTGAATTAGTCTGATCACTCACAAGCCATCAGACGTACAGAAAACGGGTGATAAACAGGCTATTGGAATCGCCAGCGTCACTTTGGCCCCTTTGCCCAGCGTGCCGGCAATAGGGATGCGGCCATGGCGCATTGACAAGCTTTCCGCATGCGTTAAATCCTGTTTAGCCTGCTATCGATCGGGTTTGACAGCCTGAGCTGATGCGACGCCCAGACAGTGAATTCGGAGCCTGGCATGGGCGGGGAAAAGAAGATTCCCTGGCCGAAGTGACAACCCAGTTGGCGCAGACTGTCCAATTGATCCGCTGTTTCAATACCCATCGCCGAGACTTCGATTCCATACGCCGCACCGATACCCATCATGGCCTGAGAATAGGCTTTCGCCTCCGGTTGAAGATTGATTGCGCTGACCATGTCGGCGCCGATCTTGAGCCGGGACAGTGACAGCGACTTCAAGCGCCGAAGATTGCAGTGTTGGCTACCCAGGTCGGCAATGCTCAGATGCAGGCCGAGCGAGCGCAGCAGTTGCAGCCGGCTCTTGTCACCTTCAATGTGGGACATCGCGTCATGTTCAAAAACATCCAGTTCCAGTTTGTTCGCTTTGAAGCCGGATTCGGCCAGGGCATTGACAACGTGGTTGACGAAGTTAGCTTCGCGCAGGTGGCGTGAAAACAGTTTGACTGACAAATACAGTTCTTGATTTATCGATCCCTGCCAGGTTTTGACCTGATTGCAACTGGTGCGCAACATCCATTCGCCAATCTGACTGATGGCGCCGCTGCGCTCGGCAACGGCAAGAAAACTGGATGGCGTCAGCAGCCCCTGGGTTGGGTGTCGCCAGCGGAGCAAGGCTTCAACGCCGACCAGGCGGAGTGGCTCATGACGAAGATCAAAGCAGGGTTGGTAGAACACTTCCAACTGTTCATGGCTGATTGCCGTCGTAATACTGGTTGTGATTTCGTCGTCATCTGCAAGCGCGGAGTCTGCTTCAGCGCGAAAAAATACATGCGTGTTGCCGCCGGCTTGTTTTGCCTCATACATTGCCTTATCGGCATGGCGGAGCAATGTGCTGTCGTCCATTGCATGCTCGGGAAATACCGCGCAGCCGATACTGGCCCCCACTTTGAGCGGGTCGCCATCAAGCAGAATCGGGGCCGAGACTGACTCGATCAGCTTGCGTGCCAGCAAGCTGATCGAGGCTTTGTCGCTTAGCGCGGGGAGAATGACAACAAACTCATCACCGCCCAAGCGTGCGACGATGTCGGATGAGCGCACGCTGGCGCTCAGCCGGTTGGCGATTTGTTCCAGCACATAATCGCCATGTTTATGACCGAAATTGTCATTGATAGCCTTGAAGCCATCCAGATCGATAAACATCAGCGTCAAGGCTTGATTGCTGCG
>CAZUSF010000136.1:5651-6801 GCA_964623355.1 uncultured Thiobacillus sp.
CTGCCCATTGGTTTGGCTGGGCGACATGATGACGCGTGTTCTCAGCGTCCGCGGGGGGCCGCCTTCAGGCGTCAGCACAAACAAGGTTTCATGGCTGCTGGCTGGATCTTTTGCAGCCAGCACGCGTATCGCTTCAAAGTGCGAGCGCTCCGACTCCGGCAGCAAATCGGGCAATGACTGTTCAATCAATTGATTGGCGCTGAACAACGCCAGTGCTGCCGGGTTGGCATCCACGATACGGCCGGACAGATCAGTGCTGATATAAACATCGCGCGAGGAATGAATCAGTTTTTCAAGCGTCGAGCGATCCTGGCTCAGGCGAACGTGGGACGCGATTAACTCTGTATGCGATTGAGCCAGATTCGAGTGTTTGGCCAGCAATGCCTGCAAATCTTCGGCATAACGCAGAAGTTGCGCATTCAACGCATCTGCACTGATCGGTACTGCAACCATGCCGCTCTCCGGAAGGGGTCCGGAGACGTCTTCCGAGTTCATTTCTTGGGATGTTCCTTGATGTGGTTAGCCAGCGCCAACGGGCTGAATGGCTTGACGAAATAAGCATCGGCGCCCAGTTCGGTGGCGATTTCGCGGTCTTTCACCTGGCCGCGCGCAGTGACCATAATGACGTAGGTAGACTTCAACTCCGGGTCATTCTTGATCGCTTTGAGAACTTGCAGGCCATCTATTTCGCCCGGCATCATGATGTCCAGCACCAAGATTTCCGGCCGATGTCGGCGGGTCATTTCCAGGGCATCATGGCCATTGTCCGACTCCAGCAGCGTGTAACTTTGATCAAGCAGCAAGCGCATCAGGTGCCGAATATCGGGATGGTCGTCGACGATCAGAATCGTACTCATATGCTTCCTTTGATCAGGTTTCAGCAGCTTTGGCTGGCATTGTTGTGCGCATCAACTACGCCAAGTCGCGCGCCTTGCCCAACTTGGGTTTCGGGTTGTTCGCGCGGGCTGTGAACAAGGCGCAGATGTAATTCGCTCTGCCGGATTTTTCACGAATATTCAGTATCGCTGCCATTGCCTGGTAGGCCGCTTTCAATTCAAGACAAGGCTGTGCTCTGGCCAATGAGACCGTCAATGAAATGAACAACATGATGAATAACGATACCAACAACACATGGAGGCGAATTCTCATG
>CAZUSF010000137.1:0-1830 GCA_964623355.1 uncultured Thiobacillus sp.
CCTGGTCGGAATCGACCGGCTCGTACAACTGGCCGACCGAGGAATAGATGCCGACCGTGCGGAACAGGCCTTCCATGCCGAAGGTGCGCGCTTCGTCCGGAATGATCGGCACGATATGGCGGCCCAGCGTCTTGTCGCGCAGCAACGTGGTGAGCAGGCGAACGAAGGCCATGGTGGTGGAGATTTCGCGCTCACCGGTGGCTTCCAGCATGGCCTGGAAGGTGGTCAGCGGCGGCGCTTGCAACGGCGCCGACTTGCTCAGGCGGGTGGGCAGGTAGCCGCCCAGCGCGGCGCGGCGGGCGCGCATATATTTCATTTCCGGGCTGTCTTCCGCCGGTTTGTAGAACGGCAGATGTTCCAGGTCGCTGTCCGGTATCGGAATGCCGAAGCGGTCGCGGAAGGCGCGCAGCGAATCCAGGTCCATCTTCTTCTGCTGGTGGGTCGGGTTCTGCGCTTCGCCGGAAGCGCCCATGCCGTAGCCCTTGATCGTTTTGGCCAGGATGACGGTGGGTTGGCCGGTGTGTTTCACCGCCGCCGCGTAGGCCGCGTAAACCTTGTGCGGGTCATGGCCGCCGCGATTCAGACGCCAGATGTCGTTGTCCGACATCGCCGCCACCATTTCCTTCAATTCCGGATATTTGCCGAAGAAGGCTTCGCGTGTGTAAGCGCCGCCCTTGGCCTTGAAGTTCTGGTATTCGCCGTCGACGCACTCTTCCATGCGCTGGCGCAGGATGCCCTTGCTATCCATCGCCAGCAACGGATCCCAGTACGAACCCCATATCACTTTCAGCACGTTCCAGCCGGCGCCGCGGAAGGCGGCTTCGAGTTCCTGGATGATCTTGCCGTTGCCGCGCACCGGGCCATCCAGGCGTTGCAGGTTGCAGTTGACGACGAAGATCAGGTTGTCGAGTTTCTCGCGCGAGGCCAGCGTGATGGCGCCCAGGGTTTCCGGTTCGTCGGTCTCGCCGTCGCCAAGGAAGGCCCAGACGTGGCGGCCGGAGGTGTCGGAAATGCCGCGATCGTTGAGGTATTTGAGGAAGCGCGCCTGGTAGATCGCAGTGATCGGCCCCAGGCCCATCGACACCGTCGGGAACTGCCAGAAGTCAGGCATCAGCCACGGGTGCGGGTAGGACGGGATGCCTTCGCCGCCGGTTTCCTGGCGGAAGTTGGCGAATTGTTCTTCGCTGATGCGACCCTCCATGAAGGCGCGGGCGTAGATGCCAGGCGAAGCGTGGCCCTGGAAATAAATCAGATCGCCGCCATGCTCCGGGGTCTGGGCTTTGAAGAAATGGTTGAAGCCGACGTCATACAAGGTGGCGGAAGACTGGAAGCTGGCGATATGGCCGCCAACGCCGGGCGCCTTCTCGTTGGCGCGCATCACGCAGGCCACCGCGTTCCAGCGGATCAGCGCCTTGATGCGGCCTTCCATGGCGACATCGCCGGGGTGCTTATCCTGCTTGTGCAGCGGGATGGTGTTCACATAGGCGGTGGTCGCGTTGTAGGGCAGGTAGGCGCCAGAGCGGCGCGCTTTGTCGATCAGTTTTTCGAGCAGGAAATGGGCGCGTTCGACGCCTTCTTCTTCGATCACGGCGGCGAGGGCGTCAAGCCACTCGCGGGTTTCCTGAGGATCGTGGTCGGGCAGGGAATTCGGCATGAAAAGGGGGACTCCGAAAAAGCCGGTGGCAACGCGGCTGGCAGCTAGCCTGCATGGCTTACCGGCAATATTTAAATGTTTTCAAAAACTGTTGCACCCGTGAGGGGCGATGAAAGCCGGTGGATTATCGATGTGCCGATACTTGGGGTCAATTTTCAATAGTTAGTATTGGTTTT
>CAZUSF010000137.1:1930-6723 GCA_964623355.1 uncultured Thiobacillus sp.
GCGAAGTGGAAGCCTTGCAGCGTGTTGACGCCGAGTTGGGCCAGCATCTCGGCGGTCACTGCGTCTTCGACACCTTCGGCGACGCACTCGAGGCGAATCGCAGATGCCATCTGAATGATCGCCTGCACCACGCGCAGACCTTGCGGCGTATGAATGCGGCGGACGAAGCTGATGTCGATCTTGATTTCATGCACCGGCATGTCATGCAGTTGCGACAGCGAGGAATAGCCGGTGCCGAAATCGTCGATGGCGATGCGGAAGCCGGCGCGGCTGAGTTCATTCAGCCGTTCCATGGCGAATTCGACATCCATCAGCGCAACGCTTTCGGTGATTTCGAGCGTGATCCGCTGCGGCGCGATGCCGAAATATTGCGAATCCTTGATCAATTTCTCGGTGAACTCGGGCATGAACAATTGGCGTTTGGAAACGTTGACCGCCAGCCCGAGATCGAAACCGCGCGCCTTCCAGTCACGCCCGGCGGACAGCGTGGCGGTCAACACCTGTTCCCCCAGTTCGCGAATCAGGCCGAGGTTTTCCGCCATCGGAATGAAGGATGCCGGCGAGACCCAGCCGAGCTCCTCGTCATGCCAGCGCGCCAGCGCCTCAAGCCCGAGTGTGCGGCCGGTTTTGCTGTCGATCAAAGGCTGGAACCAGGCCAGGATTTCATTGTTCTTGATCGCCGCTGCCAGCCGGTGCTGGATATAGAGATCTTTCTTGCCGAGTCCTTTTTGCGACATGTCGGCGAAGAACTGGTAGGTGTTGCGGCCTTGCGCCTTGGCGTAGAACATGGCGCGGTCGGCTTGCGACAGCAGCGCATCCAGGTTGTCGGCGTCATCCGGATAGATGGTGACGCCCATGCTGAAGGTCACCGCGAAATCCGCACCATCGACGGTCAGCGGCTCACGCGTGATGTCGGCGATCTTGGCGACGACTTCGCGGATGTCCTGGCTGGTTTTCATATCCGGAATCAGCAGCACGAACTCGTCACCGCCCCAGCGCGCCAGCGTATCGCCATCTCGCAGTCTGTCGCGCACGGCTTCCGACAGGACGATCAGCAGCCGATCTCCCGCCTTGTGGCCAAGGGTGTCGTTGATTTGCTTGAAGTGATCCAGGTCGAAGAAGCACAGCCCGACCTTGTGCGTCGAACGCCTGGCGATGCGGATCGCCATCTTGGCGCGGTCTTCCAGCAAGACCCGGTTCGGCAAGCCGGTCAGCGCATCATGCAGGGCCATGTGGGTGATCTGTTTTTCCTGCATGTAGGTCTGGGTCACGTCGCGCAGCACGCCGCGAACGCCGATGACCTGGCCGCCGACATCGCGCAATGGCACAAAACGGCATTCGACCCAGGTGTCCGTCGCGGTTTTGCCACGCAGGCGCGCACGCAGCGTGATCTGGTCTTTTTCGCGCGATGCGATGCTTACCAGCACGGTCTGCATCTGATCCGCGTCATCCGGATGCAGGCAGTCATGAAATTTGATCGTCGAGACGAGCGTGTTGGCTGGCGAAGTGGTCACAGATGTGGTCACAGATGTGGCCAGCGTTGTGTTCACCTCGTCAGCCAGTCCGCTGAGTCGCCGCCAGGCCGAACTGGCGCGGCGGATGTTGCCGCTCAGGTCGAGTTCGATGACCACTTCTTCGAGCAGGTTCAGGGTGTCGATATAGGCACGGTTTTCTTCTTCGCGCATGAACACGACGTCCATCAGCGATTCGAGCGTATCGGCCAGGGCGCCAACCTCGTCATTCTTTTCCTTGGCTTTGCACAGCAGGGCGCGCGCGCCGGGCAGGTTAAGGTGACGATCATCACCGAAGGCATGCGCGGCGCGGCTCAGGGTTTCGATGCGAAGCACCAGTTCGCGTGCCCAGCGTCCAAGCAAAAGGTGGAAGCCCAACGCCAGGGCGAGACCCAGGACCAGGGCGCCGATCAGGACAGGAATCAGCCAGACCGGTTGATCGACCGGCAGGCGGATCAGGAAGCGGGCCTGATCTTCGTTATCAATCGGTGCGCTGATCAATCGCCAGTTTTGCGCGTTCACCTTGAATGTCGATCCCGCCTGAATCGGGATCGGCACAGCGTCAGATGCGGCCAACAGGGCATCTGCCGTAGCGAGGTAAAGCGGCTGTTTGTCGGAGCCGATCAACTGCAAGGTGGAGGGCAGGATAGGTTGCAGAAAAATGACTTCGCCTCTGCCGCTGTCGGCGCCGAGCCAGAGTGAAGAGCGGATGACGGCATGAAATCCCCGACCTTCAGGACTCAGATACCAGTCGGCCCCATTCCTTGGCGGTCGGGCCGAGAAATACTCGCTTTCGCGACCATGTACGAAACGCACGTGGCCAGTCTGGTCAACCACGATGACCGTGTCGAAGCTGATGTTTTCGCCCATGGCCACCAGCCAGGCGCGCAGGCTATGCCAGCGGGTGGCTTCCGGCTGGCTGGTGATACGTTGCAGTTCAATGCCGGTGATGATGTTCTCGGCTTCGCGTTGCCAACTGTTGTGCAACAAATGGAGGCGCTTGGCGACCATTTGCCGGGCGTTCAAATCTTCCGCTTGCTGCTCCTGATCGCCTTGCCAGATGACGAAGGTGGTGATGCTGGTCAGGGTCAGGATCACCGCCGCCAGCAACAGAACGATCATTCGCCAAGTTAGCGCGCGTGCCAACGGCGGCAAGCCGAAGACGACCGATTTCTGGTCGGCTGGGCTGCTGTCTGGCAAAGCGGGTGGCGCCTCGGTGGCCAAAATGTTTATTCCCTCCAACCGGCATAACGGGCATCAATGAAATCGGTCAGTCGCATGCCGCGAACTTTCGGGTTGTCCTTTGATAGGTTGAGAAAGAAACGTTCAGTTGTGGCGACTTCTTCGCGCCGAAAAGTGCCATCCGGGCTGAACGCGGATTTGCTGCGAACAAGCAGTTGTTTGCTATCCCGCAGGGCCTCTGGATTGTTGCCGTGCAGCACGCGGGCGATTTCATCCGGGTTATGGCTGGCGATCCAATGCAGGACACGCCGCATGATGGCGACCATGCGTCTGGCTTTCTCCGGTTGTTGCGCCAACAGATTGCCGCGGGTGGCAATCTGGACATAAAGAAACGGGCCGCCAAGCGCTTGCCTGGCCACGGTTTCGCTATGCAGATCGGCCAGGATGTAGACCAGACCTTCTTCTGCCAGGCGGCTGGAGAAGGGTTCTTCGCCCATCAGCGCATCGATCGCGCCGGACTCCAACGCAGCGCGTTGATCCGCGTAACTCTGGCCGGCGGAAAGATAATTGGCGCTGTCAGGCGAGACGCCGGCGCGTTGCAACATGAATTCAACCAATTGGCGCGACGTCGATTTGTTGTTTCTGCCGCTTGAATGAACGCCGATGACACGTCCTCTCAGATCGGCAACAGTCTTGATCTGCGGGCGCAGTGCGCTGCGCACACTGAGGACATAAGTCGGCGCCCGGCTGATGCTGACAATGCTCTTCACTTCTTTATTGTCGACATATAGCGAGGCCAGGGCGGACATGCCGAGCGCGGCAAAGTCATTGTTTCCCTTCAACATCTCATTCGCAGCCAGCGGACCTCCGGCGTAATAGCGGATATCGAGATCGACGCCTTCAGCCCGGTCGGCACCGATTTTCTTGATCAGGTCGATAGGCAAATAGGAAAAACTCCCCGGACCCGGTGCCGCCAGGGTGATTTTCAGCGGCGCTTGGGCATGCGCGTGTAGATGAGTAATCGGGGCGAATTGCAGCAGCAGACTGAGCAGTGCCAGACGCAGCAGATTACCTATCTCATGTCGCAAACTGATTCCCCCTGTAAATTTGGTGCGTAAACCTCAAGCCAAACCCAAAGCCCCGCTATGCATCGGCATACGCTGTATTAACTTTAATCTCCGCCCGTCGCGGTCGAGTCGACGGTATTGTTCGAGTTTCGTTCCGGTTTTGTTACCTTCTGCGCGGCGTGTGTTACTTTTCAGGCTATTGATTTGGAGTGAGCGGTGGCATGTCTGGAAACACATTAGGTCTGGTTTTTTCCGTAACCTCTTTTGGTGAATCGCATGGCCCGGCTATCGGTTGCATCGTCGATGGCTGCCCACCCGGTATGGCGCTTTGTGCGGCTGACATTCAGCTTGATCTGGACCGCCGCAAGCCCGGTACTTCTCGCCATGTGACGCAGCGGCGCGAGTCGGATACGGTGGAAATCCTGTCCGGTGTGTTCGACGGCAAGACGACCGGCACGCCGATTGCCCTGCTGATTCGGAATGAAGATCAGCGCAGCAAGGACTACGGCAATATTGCCGCGACCTTCCGTCCGGGGCATGCCGACTACACCTACAACCAGAAATACGGTTTTCGCGACTACCGTGGCGGCGGCCGTTCCTCGGCGCGCGAAACTGCCGTGCGGGTGGCGGCGGGCGCGATTGCGAAGAAATGGTTGCTGGAAAAATTCGGCACCGTGATTCGCGCGTATCTGGCGCAACTTGGTCCGATTGCAGTGCCGTTCAAGAATTGGGAAAGTGTGCCGACCAACCCGTTCTTCGCGCCGGACAGCGATGCGGTGGCCGGGCTGGAGGCGTACATGGACGCGCTGCGAAAATCCGGCGATTCGGTCGGCGCACGGATTAATGTGGTGGCGGAGAATGTGCCGATCGGTCTTGGCGAACCGGTTTATGACCGCCTCGATGCAGATATCGCGCATGCGCTGATGAGCATCAACGCGGTGAAAGGCGTCGAGATCGGGGACGGTTTTGCGGTGGTGGCACAGAAGGGGACTGAACATCGCGATGAGCTGTTGCCTGCGGGTTTCGCCTCGAA
>CAZUSF010000138.1:0-6716 GCA_964623355.1 uncultured Thiobacillus sp.
ATTCCAGTCGGCAAGCGTGCATTCGTACCGAAAACCCAGGCGTGTTCTGGTCGAAAGTTCACCGCATCGAAATGCACGACTTGAGCCACCGCGTGCACCCCGGCATCGGTCCGTCCCGCAGTGATGGTTTGCACCGGCGCACAGTGAACGCCGGCCAGCGCACGCTCCAGATGATTCTGCAAGGCACAGCCACTTGGTTGGGTTTGCCAACCACAAAAGTTGCGGCCATCGTATTCAATGCCCAAGGCAAACCGGGTCTGTAATGTTGGCTCGACCGTGACGGGTACTTCAGCTCCAGTCATAGGGAAATCATCCATTGCGACAGCAAGCCGATGCAGAGCAGGCCTGGGATGGCAAGATCAATTGCACGCAGCGGCAATAGATGCAGTTGAATTCGTTGCGGCAAATCCGGTTCGTAATCCAGTTCAAGCAGGCTGCGCAAATTTCCCCGCCCACGTTCCATACCTTCGATTGCGCGCAGCGTCAGGCCCAAGCGCAAAGCAGCGCGGCGCGGGTCAAGGCCGATAATGGAAAAAGGTCGAATCAATTGGAACAGGCCGGCAAGCAACGCCTCGGATGACAATCGCAACACCAATATGTCCAGCCAGAGCAGCAGCACGGCCAGACGCGCCGCCTGTTCCAGGCCATGCCAAACACCTTCCCAACTCGGCGAAAACTCGGCCAGAAGGGGTGACACAGGCGCACCTGGCAAGCTGTAGGCATAACCGAACAGCAAAACCAGCAATAGCCAGCGGGTGCGCCAGATCAGACGAAACGGCATCCGCCTGGCCATGATCAACACAGCCAACGCCAGCAACAGCAGAGCAGGCAGCATAAAAAAAGGCAGCCCTGGAATTGCCAGGGCTGCCAGCAGGTAAATCAGAATCCGACTCGCGGGATGCATGGAACGCGTTGTCACCCCAAGCAAAGTTGGTTCGACAAGCTCAGGTTCGACATTTTGATATTTCAAACACTCAGTCTTAGCCTCACCCGTCAGGCAAGGCAAGCCTCAGCCTGCCTTAACCCGCTTCAGCCAGCAGTTTGTCGGCTTCAGCCTTCTGCTGCGAATCCCCTTCTCCCAACACTTCCTGAAGGATCTCGCGAGCACCTTCACGGTCACCCATTTCCATATAGGCGCGAGCCAGATCGAGCTTGGTATTCACCTCTTCACGCAGTTCGGCATCAATCCCTTCCGCCAATTCAGGTTCGGACGCCTCGGCTGTCACCGCCTCGACTTCAGGCTCCAGATCGGCCGCCATCTCAAACTCGGGCGCTTGGGTTACTTCAATCGAGGCAATCTCTTCCGTGGCTTCAGCAACCGACGTTGCGGTCAGTTCCTCGGCTTCGGGTAACGATTCCATATCGAGATCGAGATCAATTCCGGACAGATCAAGTACCGGCATTTCTTCCACTCCGGTTGCCTCGATCTCGGTCGCTTCCAGAGTCTCGGAGAAGTCGAAATCCGACAATTCCGGAGCAGACAGGTTTTCCGGCGCAAGCTGAGCCGTTTCCACTTGCTTAGCCGGGGCTTGAGTGGCTTCACTGCCAGCCTCGAAATCCAGGCTCAACTCATCCGGCATTTCGAGCGAACCGGGCGCCGCGATTTCTGCCGCGGCAGCCGCTACCGGTTCGAAATCCTCGATCGGATTCAGGTCGAGATTGTCGGACAAACTGACTTGTTCGCTGGCGAAGGTATCGAAATCTGACGCTTCAGGCGCAACAGGCGCAGATTCGAACGCCATCGAGCCTTCAGCTGCGGCCGGTGCCGATTCGGGTTGCCGCGCTTCGGGCACGAACTCGGACGCAAACTCGAGATCAGGCTTGCCCGCTTCGACCTTCGCGCTACCGCCCCAATCGTCCATGCTGGCCAACTGCGATAAATCACCCAGATCATTTTTCGCGGCAGACTCAACCGGTTGCGCAGCAGCGGCAGCAACAACCGTTGCGGCAACGGCGGCTGCTGTAGCGGGGGTGCCCATGATTCCGGAATTCTGCTTATCGACCCGATACAACGGATTCTCCGGATCGATTGAGCGTCCCATTTCGGCGGCGCGTTGCCAGACCGGCGTATTTTGGCCACCCAGTCCGGCATACAACTCGCTGGCCGTGGTCTCGAAGCTGGTTGTGTCCTTGCGTGTAGCGTATAGCTCCAACAACTTCAACGCGATCTCATAGCGTGCAGGATCTTTGATCAAGGCCTCGCGCAGGATTTCTTCCGCCTGCGCATCCCGGCCATACGCCATATAAACCTCGGCCTCAGCAATCGGATCAACCTCATGGCTGTCGATCGCCCCCATGCCGAGGCGACTGAAATCAGTCAGCAGCATGCTGCCCTCGGTTGATGCGCCAGACGCAAGATTGCCGGAGGATGCATTGAACACGGCGTTGTTCTTGAATTCACCGCCGGTCATGATGCTGTCTTCAAACTTGGTCAGCCCCTGACGGCGCCGACTGCCCACCATCATCATCCAGAGCAGACCCGACAGAAGCAGGGCCGCGACGATGCCGCCGACATAAATTGGATTGCTGATGAAGGTGGAAACCCAACTGGTGCTCGGCTCCGCGACCGGCAAAGGCGCAACCACCGGCGCCGGCTTCGGCGCTTCAACCGGAGCGGGTTCGGCAACTGGAGGCGGTGTCGGCTCTGCGACGGGTTCAGGCAACGCAGCTGATGGTTCTTCTGTCAGGTCAGGCACTGGCGCGGGCGGTGCTTTGGCTGCTTCCTGCGCTTTCATTTCCAGCAATTTCTGCATGTCCCGAACAGTACGTTCGAGCTGACTGACACGATCCTGGGCTTCCTGGAGGGCGCGGCCCTTGGCGGCCAACTCCTCTTCCATGGCATGCAATCTTTCTTGCGTCTTGCCATCCGGCTTGACCGCCCCGCCGGGTTCGCCCTTGGAAAGTTTCAGCACATCCTTCGCCACGCCTGGTGCTGGCGCCGGTTTGACGTCCTGCTGCGGCGTGATCTTGCCGGCGGCTTGATCTTCAACTCTTGATACCGGCACTTCGCCGGCCATCTCGGCCAGCTTCCGACGATAAGCGTTCCACTCTGTTGTATGCCCACGCACCGTGCGCGCCGCCTCGGCGCGGGTCAAAGCCTGTGCCGCATCAGCACTCGGCACATTCAAAACGCCGCCACGATTGAGGCGGTTCATGTTGTTGTTCTGGAATGCCTTTTTATTGGCCTGATACAAGCCGACCATCATCTGTTCAAGGCTGATATCGGCTGGCCGGACCTTGCTTGCGATACCGCGCAGGGTTTCACCAGACTTCACCGGGCCGTAAATCTTTGGCGCCTGGGCCGTTTCCGCAGGCTTGGCTTTTGGTGTTTCAACTGCAGCAGGCTGTTCTTTCGGTTTTGTCGTGCCATTGATTGCACCGCTCGTCGACGGCGTCACGACCGGGACGGAACGCACCGTGTCAGCCGGTTTGGCGGATGCCACCGGATCGAGGAGGATGGTGTACTCGCGAATCAGTCGACCGGAACTCCAATTGAGTTCAATCAACATATCCAGGAAAGGATCCTGCACCGAGGAAGTCGAGCTGATACGAATCACAGGTTGGCCGTTGGACCGCTGATCAACACTGAATCGCAAACTGCCGAGCACCTCCTGCCGGTCGATTCTTGCCTGTTTGAATGCCTCTGCAGTAGCAAGTCGCGCAGAGATATCAGCGAGGTCGTCCTTGGTGACAGACAACAATTCGATTTCAGCTCTCAGCGGCTGGCCGAGGGCAGACTGGACACTCAGCTTGCCCAGGCCGGCTGCGTTCGCCGACCCCCAAGCAAATAACAGAGCCCACAATAAGCCACTGATTCTTCTAGTCTTGTTCATCGCTTCGCCTTATATCCTCTGTCTTCAAGACCACGTTGGAAAATCTCCACTCGTGGCTTCCAACACATCCCGTCATTACATCCCGTCTTTGCCAAATTTGTGAAATTTCTCATGGGCTTAGACGTGGTATCTGAAGCAAATCTTACGTTAGCAGAGAAGTTGCGGGCTTATCAATCCAATTTTCCACACTGGCCGCCATCTGCACCGCATCCAGGGCAATCGGATCGAATACCAACCAGAGTCGACAAGCCACATCATCGACTCGAATTCTGCCAATAAATACATCCTGGCTACCCAGCGCATCGGTAGCCGGAGTGGGCATTGCCGCGGGGTGGTCATCTTCCATCAGGGTAATACCGTCCTGATGCCGCAGGGCAATGCGCAACGCCTCAATATCCAGGGCCTGAGCCGTACGCACATGCAAAGCCATCGCGGCGCCGAAGAAAAGCGGGCCGGTGACCGCCGTGAATCCAACCGAAACGCCGTTGGCCAGACGAGCCGTGGTTTGGCTCAAAACCAGTTCAGCATCGGAGCCCTCTTTTCCTGGCGCCATGGGCACCACATTGAAAGCAATCTGGAGCGGAAAAACCACGGGTTCCGGGTTTTCCATATTGAACAGACCGCGCGTTTGCTCGACCAGCTCATCGACACCCTCTTTTCCTGCCAGAGCGACAGGCAGAGTGACGAAAGCCTCCGCCGAAACCAGGCTGGCAAGTGCTGCGATCGGTCTCAGCACACGCGCCGCTATGATCGCTGCAGCAGGATCGAGTGCGTCCGCCGCAAGAATCGGCATCGTCGGGCGTTCGGCTCGAATCCGATCAACCAGACGCACGGTTGCCGGACTCCGGCTGGCGACAATCAGCGCCTGCGCCTGGCTGTAGTCGAAATCGGCAGCTGCCAGACAAGGCCAGTCTTCGCCACGAAAACTGACGCTGTCTTCCGCTTCATGCAAGGTCAGCGCGAACAAACGTCCGATCGGCACTTCGCGATCGTCCAGGGTGGACAGAATCGCCTCGCCCAGCGGGGAATCCGCACCAAGAACGGCGAGGTCAAACTGGGAGGTGGAAAACTCGGCAACCAATACGTTCAACCTTCCAAAATGATGCGCAGCATGCGGCGCAAGGGTTCGGCGGCGCCCCACAGCAACTGGTCGCCGACAGTGAAGGCGGTCAGATATTCCGGCCCCATGTTCAGCTTGCGCATGCGTCCGACCGGCACCGTCAAGGTGCCGGTGACCGCCGCCGGGGTCAGTTCACGCATGGTGATTTCGCGATCGTTGGGCACCACTTTCACCCAGTCGTTATGCGCGGCGATGATGCTGTGGATGTCGTCCAGCGGCACATCCTTGGTCATCTTGATGGTCAACGCCTGGGAATGGCAGCGCATTGCGCCGACGCGGACACAGAGGCCATCGATCGGGATTTCGTTATCCTGATTTTTCCCACCTCGGCCAAGAATCTTGTTGGCTTCAACTTGCGCTTTCCATTCTTCCTTCGATTGGCCAGAAGCCAATGCCACGTCGATCCAGGGAATCAGATTGCCGGCCAGCGGCACCGGCCAGGCTTCCAGCGGATAACGGTCGGAACGAATGAAATCGGCGACTTTCCTGTCGATTTCCAGGATCGCGGAAGCCGGGTCGGCGACCAGATCGGCGACTTCTCCATGCACCGCACCCATCTGCTTGATCAATTCGCGCATGTTGCGCGCACCGGCGCCGGAAGCCGCCTGATAGGTCATCGGCGAGATCCACTCGATCAGGCCGGCTTCAAACAAACCGCCGATCGCCATCAGCATCAACGACACCGTGCAGTTGCCGCCGACATAGGTCTTCACGCCATTGGCGAGACCGTGCTTGATCACATCCTTGTTCACCGGGTCGAGGATGATGATTGCCTCATCCTTCATCCGTAGCGCCGAAGCAGCGTCGATCCAGTAGCCGTTCCAGCCGGTGGCGCGCAGCTTCGGATACACCTCCTTGGTGTAGTCGCCGCCCTGCGCGGTAAGGATGATATCCATCGCCTTGAGATCATCAATCGACATCGCATCCTTCAACGCCGGCACATCCTTGCCAATATTTGGCCCCTTGCCGCCCACGTTGGAAGTGGTAAAGAACACCGGATCGATATGATCGAAATCGCGTTCTTCCTGCATCCGGCCCATCAATACCGAGCCCACCATACCGCGCCAGCCAACCAGACCTACTCGCTTCATGTTATTTACCTTTGTGCATTCAATTCATTAAAGCGCCGCAACCACCGCATCACCCATGCCGGAACAGGACACGCGCGTCGTGCCTGCAGTCCAGATGTCACCGGTACGTAAACCCTGGGCAATGACCTGTTTAACGGCAGTTTCAATCCGATCAGCAGTCGCCATATCAGCAAAAGTGTAGCGATACATCATCGCCACCGACAGGATGGTCGCCAGGGGATTGGCGATGTCCTTGCCGGCGATGTCCGGCGCCGAACCATGGATCGGCTCGTACATGCCCTTGTTGTTCTCATCCAGCGACGCCGATGGCAGCATGCCGATCGAGCCGGACAGCATCGAAGCCTGGTCGGACAGGATGTCGCCGAAGATATTGCCGGTGACGATCACATCGAACTGCTTCGGGTTCTTCACCAGTTGCATCGCCGCGTTGTCGACGTACAACGACGACAGTTCCACCTCGGGGTAGTCCTTCGCCACCTCGGCCACCACGTCGCGCCAGAGTTCGGAACATTCCAGCACATTGGCTTTTTCCACCGAGCACAGTTTTTTGCCGCGCTTCATGGCGATACCGAAGGCGACATGCGCCACCCGGCGCACTTCGGATTCGGAATAGATCATGGTGTTGAAACCGACCCGCTCGCCATTGCGTATCTCGATGCCGCGCGGCTGGCC
>CAZUSF010000139.1:0-6705 GCA_964623355.1 uncultured Thiobacillus sp.
GCGTCGAAGGTGCCTTTGAAAATGTACGGGAAGCCGAGCACGTTGTTGACCTGGTTCGGGTAGTCGGAACGGCCGGTCGCCATCAGCGCGTCGTCGCGGGCGGCGTGGACGTCAGCCGGGGAGATTTCCGGGTCCGGGTTGGCCATCGCGAACAGGATGGGTTTGGCGGCCATGCTCTTGACCATGTCCTGGCTGACCAGTTTGGGACCGGAAACGCCGATGAAAACGTCGGCATCTTTCATCGCATCGGCCAGCGTGCGCTGTTCGGTGTCTTTGGCGAATTCCTGTTTGTGGCTGTTGAGGTCGGTGCGGCCGCTGTGGATGACGCCCTTGCTGTCGACCAGCGTCATGTTGGCCTTGTTGCCGCCCATCGCGATCAGCAAACGCATGCAGGACAGGCCGGCGGCGCCAGCGCCGAGGCAGACCAGCTTGATGTCATCGAGTTGCTTGCCCTGTACTTCCAGCGCATTCAGCAGGCCGGCGCACATGACCACGGCGGTGCCGTGCTGGTCGTCGTGGAAGACCGGGATGTCGAGGCGGGCTTTCAGGGCTTCCTCGATTTCGAAGCAGTGCGGCGCGGCGATGTCTTCCAGGTTGATGCCGCCGAAGGTCGGCGAAATGTTGACCACGGTTTCGATGAAGCTGGCGACGCTGGGGGCGTTGACTTCGATATCGAATACGTCGATGCCGGCGAAGCGCTTGAACAGGATGCCCTTGCCTTCCATGACCGGCTTGCTGGCCAGCGGGCCAAGATTGCCGAGGCCGAGTATGGCAGTGCCGTCGGTGATCACCGCGACCAGGTTGCCTTTGTTGGTGTAGCGATAGGCGTTGGCCGGGTCTTTCGCGATCTGGCGCACCGGTTCGGCAACGCCGGGGGTATAGGCGAGCGACAGTTCGTATTGGGTGGCGCAGGGTTTCGACGACTCGACGGAGATTTTTCCGGGGCGGGGAAACTCGTGATAGTCCAGGGCCTTCTGGTTCAAGTCGTTCATGGCGTCCTCTTGGTTGAAGTTGTCCGCGCATCATATATTGCTGCAATGCGGAATAACAGTTGCCAAGGTCACGATTCCGGGCCTCCCGGTCAAGCGGCTTTGGTTAGAATTCAGCTTTCCAACACATTAATAAATACGCCATGCACAGCCTCTTCGATACGCAAAAGAACTTCGCTGCCGGTAACGGAAAGACCGGCACCTACTTTTCCCTGCCGCAACTGGAGGCTGCCGGCATTGGCCCGGTTTCCAGGCTGCCGGTATCCATCCGCATCGTGCTGGAGTCGGTGCTGCGCAACTTCGATGGCCTGAAGATCACCGAACAACATGTGCGCGAGCTGGCCAACTGGCAGCCGAATGCAACGCGCACCGAGGAAATCCCGTTCGTCGTGGCGCGCATTCTGTTGCAGGATTTCACCGGTGTGCCGCTGCTCGCCGATCTGGCCGCGATGCGTTCCGCCGCCGAGCGCGCCGGCAAGGATGCGAGCAAGGTCGAGCCGCTGGCGCCGGTCGAAATGGTGGTCGATCACTCGGTACAGGTCGATGTGTTCGGACGCCCGGATGCGCTGGCCGAGAACATGAAGATTGAATTCGAACGCAACATCGAGCGTTACCAGTTCCTGAAATGGGGCATGCAGGCGTTCGAGACGTTCAAGGTGGTGCCGCCCGGCGTCGGCATCGTGCACCAGGTCAACATGGAATACCTGGCGCGCGGCGTCATGGAAAAGGATGGCGTGTATTACCCGGATACGCTGGTCGGTACCGACTCGCATACCACGATGATCAACGGGCTGGGTGTCGTCGCCTGGGGCGTCGGCGGCATCGAGGCGGAAGCCGGCATGCTCGGCCAGCCGGTGTATTTCCTGACGCCGGATGTGGTCGGCGTCAACCTGACCGGGCAAGCCGCTCCCGGCGTCACCGCCACTGATATCGTGCTGACCATCACCGAGATGTTGCGGCGCGCGAAAGTGGTCGGCAAGTTTGTCGAATTCTTCGGCGAGGGTGCGGTGGCGTTGCCGGTGTATGACCGCGCGACCATCGCCAACATGGCGCCGGAGTACGGTGCGACGATGGGCTTTTTCCCGGTCGATGAAGCGACCTGCCAGTACTACCTGGCGACCGGACGCGATGCGGAAAAAGTCGACGCGATGCGCGCCTATTACCAGGCACAGAACCTGTTTGGCATTCCCGAGGCCGGCAGCATCGAATACAGCCAGACGCTGGAGCTCGATCTGGGCAGCGTCAAACCTTCCGTCGCCGGCCCGAAACGGCCGCAGGACCGTATCAACCTCTACGCGCTGAAGGAATCGTTCGAGACGCTGTTCGAATTGCCGAAGGATCAGGGCGGTTACGGCAAGCCGGAGAGCGAACTGCCGGTCAAATACACGCTGGCCGATGGCAAGACGCAACTCGGCCACGGCGACGTGGTGATTGCCGCGATCACTTCCTGCACCAACACCTCCAACCCCGGTGTCATGCTGGCCGCCGGCCTGCTGGCGAAGAAGGCGGTGGAGAAGGGCATGTACATGCCGTCGCATGTGAAGACATCGATGGGCCCCGGCTCGCGCGCGGTCACCGAATATCTGAAGGGCGCCGGTCTGCTGGAACCGCTGGAACAACTCGGTTTCGGCGTGGTCGGCTATGGCTGCACGACCTGCATCGGCAACTCCGGCCCGCTGCCGGAACAGATCGAGAAGGCCATCCTCGAACATGATCTGGTGGCGTGCTCTGTGCTGTCCGGCAATCGCAACTTCGAGGCGCGCGTGCACCAGAACGTGAAAGCCAACTTCCTGATGAGCCCGCCGCTGGTGGTCGCCTTCGCACTCGCCGGTCGGGTCGATATCGACATGGCCAGCCAGCCGATCGGCGAAGGCCGCGACGGCCCGGTGTATCTGAAGGACATCTGGCCCTCGGCCGAGGAAGTCGCCGCCGTACTGCAGCACGCCGCCGATCCCGCCGCCTATGCCATCTACAAGGATGTCGGCGCCGACAACCCGTTGTGGGACGCGGTACCGGCGCCGGCCGGCCAGGTCTATGCCTGGGACAGCGCTTCCACCTACATTCAGGAACCGCCGTTCTTCCAGGGCGGGGCAAAACCTGATCCGGTGATTCGCGGCGCGCGTGCGCTGGCGATCTTCGGCGACTCGGTCACTACCGACCACATCAGCCCGGCCGGCAACATCAAGGCCGCCGCACCGGCCGGCAAATACCTGGTCGAGCATGGCGTGGCGCAGAAGGACTTCAACAGTTACGGCGCGCGGCGCGGCAACCATGAAGTGATGATGCGCGGCACCTTCGCCAACGTGCGCATCAAGAACCTGATGATTCCCGGCTCGGAAGGCGGCGTCACCTTGCACGGCACGGAACAGATGTCGATCTACGATGCCTCGATGAAGTACCAGGCCGACAACATCCCGCTGATCGTCATCGCCGGCGAGGAATACGGCACCGGTTCGTCGCGTGACTGGGCGGCGAAGGGTACTCAGTTGCTCGGCATCAAGGCGGTGGTGGCGAAGTCGTTCGAGCGCATCCATCGCGCCAACCTGGCCGGCATGGGCGTGCTGCCGATCCAGTTCAAGGACGGCCAGGGCGCGGCCGATTTCAATCTGGATGGCTCCGAAAGCTTTGATATCGTCGGTCTCGAAAACGGCATCACGCCGCAGCAGGACGTCACGCTGGTGATCAAGCGCGCCGACGGTTCCAGTCAGAGCGTGTCGGTCAAGCTGCGTCTGGATACGCCGATCGAGATCGAGTACTTCCAGGCCGGCGGCATCCTGCCGTTCGTGCTGGCGCAGCTGCTCGACTGAGCTGGCTCACGCATCGCAACTAAAACCGGCTGGGTGGCGACATTCCAGCCGGTTTTTCTTCCAGCGTCCTTTCCCACCCTTTTCAGCATGACGGCGAATCCATGAATTCCAGCTTGCAAGCAGCCATACAACGTCAACGCGGCATTCTCGAAGGATGGCTCGCCTCCTCGCTTTCGATCCTCGCCGAGGGCTGTCGTGATTGCTGGCCGGTGCGCGACAAACTGGAGGCGCGCCTGGTCAGCGGTCTGGAAGAGCTGCCGTACTGTAAATATCTTTATGTGCTCGACGCCAAGGCACGGCAATTGACCGCCAATATTTCGCGCGCCGGCTTGCTGCCGGAGCACTTCGGGCGTGACCGCAGCGACCGGCCCTATCTGGCGCAGGCGCTGGCCGGGCACGCATTTTCGCTTTCCGAGTCCTATATCAGCCGCAACGCCAAGCGTCCGACGTTGACCGCGCTCCAGCGCATCGAAAGCGGCGAAGGCGAACTGCTTGGCTATCTCGGCGCCGACTTCGACCTGCGCGAACTGCCGGCAACGCAGGCGCTGTACCAGCAACCGGAACAATGGGTGCAGATGAAGGGCGATCCGGCGATTCGCGCCGGCCTGTTCCATCAGCAGCGCGCCAACAGCCTGCTCGACGACAAGGTCGATGCGGTGCTGGCGCTGATCAACGAACTGATCACCGTGCATGGCGTGTTCAACGCCAAGGTGCATTTTTCCAGTTCGCGCGCGACCTTCTGGGTGATCGACGATCCGTTTCGCTTCCGGCTGCACAACATCAACGATCTGGCCGACCCCAACCTGTGTCTGGCTTACCCGCGCCATCCTTATCCGGCGGACGCCTCGATTCCGGCCGAGCGCGTGCGCGAAGTGCTGAACTGCTTCCGCGAACTGCGCTTCATGGATGAAATGCTGTACCTGCGCTCAGGCTCGCTGAACATCTTCAACGGCATGGTCAGCCTGACCTTTTCCTGCGACGGTTCGCACTACATGCCGTGGGACGAGTTTCTCGAAAAGAATATCGGCTTCTGGATCGGTTCGCCGGGTGGGTGACGAAAATTCGGTGACGAACAATCAGTGACGAACAATCGGGTCGATTGTTCGTCACGTACAAGACTTCTTCAGGCCGATGCCGGCAGCAAACTTTGATACAGCGCCTGATAGGTGAGGGCACTCTTCTCCCAGCTGAAATCGCTGTTCATGCCCGCCGCCATCATCTTTTTCCAGGCTGGTTTCTGGTTGTACAGATCAAACGCCCGTTCCACCGCCAGCCATAGTGCATGCGGCGTCGGTTCGTGGAAGACGAAGCCGGTGACGTCATCTTCCACTGTATCGCGCAGGCCGCCGGTGGCGTGCACGATGGGGATGCTGCCGTAACGCAGGCTGTACATCTGGTTCAAGCCGCAGGGCTCGAACAGCGACGGCATCAGGAAGATATCCGAGCCGGCTTCAATCCGGTGCGACAGACCCTCGTCGTAGCCGATCAGCGCGGCGACCTTGCCGGGATGACGCACCACCAGTTCACGCACGGCGGCTTCAATCGATTTTTCACCGGTGCCAAGCAAGGCGATCTGACCGCCGCGATCGACGATGCCATCCGCTACGGCAAGCACCAGGTCCATGCCCTTCTGGTGCGCCATGCGCGCGATCATGCCGAACAGCGGCGCATCGGCTTGAGTTTCCAAGCCGAGTTCTTCCTGCAATTTCAGCTTGCAACGCTTTTTGCCGGAAGGCGCACGGACGTGGTACTCGCAAGGTAAATGCAGGTCGGAAGAGGGGTTCCAGTCACCCGTATCGATACCGTTGAGAATGCCGGAAAGCTGGTGCTGGCGGTCGGCCAGCAGGCCCTGCATGCCCATGCCGAGTTGAGGTTGCTGAATTTCTTCGGCATAAGTCGGTGACACCGTGGTGATGTGGTTGGCGTAATACAGGCCGGCTTTCAGGAACGACAGGTTGCCGTAGTACTCGACGCCCTCGATGGCGAAACAACTGGGCGGCAGATTCAGTTGCGGCAGCATGTCGGGCGGGAAAATGCCTTGGTAGGCCAGGTTATGAACCGTCATCACGGTCGGTGTCGCAAAACCGGCCAGGCGCAGATAAGCCGGCGCCAGGCCGGTTTGCCAATCGTTGCAGTGCAGCACATCCGGTCGCCAATCGAGCGGTGAATCCGGACTGGAGAGCAGCGCGGCAACCTGGCTCAGCAAACCGAATCGCTGCGCGTTATCAGGGTAATCAACGCCATTCGCATCCTGATAAGGACCGCCAATGCGGGTGAAGGCTTCGGGTGCGTCAAGGACGTAGAGCGGGGTGTCCGAACCCGGCATTTGGCTTTCCAGCAGGCGCGCTTCGATGCCGGTTTTGTCATTGAAAAAAAGGTTGCTGAATTCGGCCACGGTAGTGGTCGACTGTAGTTTTTCAATGACAACTGGATAGCCTGGCATGAGGATCCGGCAATCCAGTCCGATCTCGCGCAAAGCCGCTGGCAAGGCGCCGGAAACGTCAGCGAGGCCGCCGGTTTTGATCAAAGGTGCGGCCTCGGAAGTGGCGTACAAGATACGCATGATGAAAAGTCCTTTTTGATTTGCGTCAAGAATAATCGGCTTTTACCGATAAACCTATCTCGAATGAAGCTGGCCCTAAGCTTACATAACGAACTGGGGTATTTTGAATGAGAAACAACCAGCCAGTCACTCAACGGGAAAATGACTTTCCCGGCGCGAATGCAATCGTCAGCCGGACGCATGCAAAAGGGGGGCGCACCTTCGTCAATGCTGATTTTGTCAGCAGCCCCAGCTATTCGCGTGACGAGTTGAGTTGATTGGCCAGCAACACAGCATCGTGCGGCATCCCAAGCTTACGTGACCAAACAGGCCGCCAAGGCCATCACGGGCGGTGCCCGTGCTCACG
>CAZUSF010000140.1:0-4450 GCA_964623355.1 uncultured Thiobacillus sp.
CTGCAGCACCTCGACCCGGAAACCGCCGCCCGCCTGAAGGCGAACGACTCGCAACGCATCCAGCGCGCGCTTGAACTGTGTCTGACCACCGGCGGGCCGATGTCGGCGTTGTTCTCCGCCCAAACGCCGGTCGCGCAGGAAAACTGGCTCGAATTCGCCCTCTTCCCGGCCGACCGCGCCTGGCTGCACCAGCGCATCAACCTGCGTTTCGGCCAGATGCTGGAACAAGGCCTAGTCGATGAGTTGCGCGATTTGCGCATGCGTTATGCGCTCGACCCCGGCATGCCCTCGATGCGCTGCGTCGGTTACCGCCAGGCCTGGCGTTTCTTGGATGGCGAAATCGATACAGCTGCCTTGTACGAACAAGGCGCTGCCGCCACACGGCAACTGGCGAAACGGCAACTCACCTGGCTGCGCGGCTGGGACAGCGCGATCAAACTGGAATGCGCCGCGCCGGAACTGCGCGATGTGATGGCGAAACAGATTCAGCAACAGTTCGCCATGGCATAAAGGACAATCGGCGGACTCCCCCGTTTTCGGTTCCCGTACCCATGCTCAGCTACCGCCACGCCTTCCATGCCGGCAATCATGCCGATGTCCTGAAACACTGCATTCTGGTCAACCTGATGCGCTATCTGGCACAGAAGGACAAACCCTACTGGTTCATCGACACCCACGCCGGCGCCGGCGCTTACGGACTGGATGCGGGTTATGCCAGCCAGAACGCCGAACATGAAGCCGGCATCGCCCGGCTTTGGCAGCAGACCGATCTGCCACCGGCGCTGGCGGAATATGTGGCAGTGATCCGGGCGATCAATCCGGCCGGCAATCTCACCTTGTATCCCGGCTCGCCCTATCTGGCGTCGAAGCTGCTGCGCGAACAGGACCGCATGCGACTGTTCGAACTGCATCCAACCGATGTCGATCTGCTCGGCAAGACCTTCCCCGATGCCGGCAACAGGATCATCGTCACCCGTGGCGACGGCTTCGCCGGCCTGAAAGCGCTGCTGCCGCCGCCGCCACGCCGCGCATTGGTGCTGATCGACCCTTCCTACGAAGACAAGGCCGATTACAACCATGTCTTCCAGGCCTTGACCGACAGCCTGGAACGCTTCGCCACCGGCATTTACGCGATCTGGTATCCACTGTTGCAGCGCCAGGAAGCAGGCCGTCTGGCGGAACGTTTCGCGCGCCTGAAAAACGTCGCCTGGCTCAACGCCACGCTCAGCGTCAGCGCGCCATCACGCGAAGGTTTTGGCATGCACGGCAGCGGCATGTTCATCGTCAACCCGCCCTGGACGCTGGCCGAAAACCTGCGCGAATGCCTGCCCTATCTGGCCCGGATACTGGGCCTGGAAGGCGCGGGCAGCTTCAGTCTGAGCAGCAGCGAAGACACGCCAAGCATCCGCCCCAAAATCGCCCGACCACTGGAAAGGAAACCGGGCACGCAATCACGCGGTCGGCATTAACCTGGAACCTCGTTTGAGCGCGCGCGAATACGCGGTTTTCAGGCCGGCGGACAAGGTGGCTCAGCCGTAAAATATCTGCCCGAGTTTGATTTCAGCGAGGAATCCATGCCGCTTGAATTGCCGATTTGGCTGTCGCGGATGTTCAGGCCGTATGCCGCCATGCCGCCTGAATTGCGCCGCGCCCGCGCCTTGCTGAAAGCCATCGACAGCGGCGGAGTACCGATGAATCCGGCCAAAATCAACGAAATTGCGCGCGGCTTTGGCCTGGAAGTATCACGAATGGCCCCAGTCGAAGACACCATCCGACGAATTCGCGAAGCGGTGGATCGCGCCTGATGCCCCCCACGCCGGAATAACGAAAAATCCGAGACTTACGATCAGAACAAGTTTGTCGGGCCGAACAGCCGCTCGGCGTTGCGGAAAGCGATTTGCTCCGCGACCTCGCGCGGCAACTCGGCGAGCCAGGCGCGATACTCGTCCATGATCGCCCCATAACGTTCCCAGCGCTGGTCGGTCCAGGTATCCGAACCGACCAGGAAACGGTCGGGGTACTTCATGAACAAGGCCCGCCACGCAGCCGTCAGTTTGCCGCCCTCGCTGATGCCGAAACGGTAGGACAGTTCGCCCATGAGTTCCGGATAGCGATCCAGATAGGCAGCCAGTTTGTCCGGCGGTGTGCCGAAGCCGGTGTGCGCCCAGATGATGCGGGCCTTCGGGTTGTGGCTGAAGAGGATTTCCAGCGCTTCGTCGTCGGCGTGGGCATGCAGAAACAGACCGTGTTCCGTCGCGAAATTGACCGTGCGCTTCACCCATTCCGTGGCGGCGGCCTTGCCGGAGAGATGGAACTCGCCGATACCCTGGTAATAGCCGCGCTTGTACTCGGCCTGGACCAGCTCAAAAATTTTCGGGTCATCGAACCAGGTCTGGATATCGTTATGCACGATGTACGGACGAATGAACGGCACCACGCGGAGGCCTCCGGGCCGGGCTTCGACCAGCGCGCGGGTGCCGTCGTTGGGCCGACTGGTGGCGAGGATGCCGGTAATGCCGTGCTCGCGGAACAGAGCCAGCACTTTTTCCAGCGGATAGTAGGGCGTGGGTTCCCAGTTGTAGTGCAGATGGGCGTCGAACAGCGGCAGCGGCCGGGTTTGCGGCTCCGCGGCGCGCGCCGGGGCCAGCCCCAGGCACAACGCGACAGCGGCGACAACGATGGCTGGACGAAACATGGCGGGATCTCCAGAAGGGTGGCGAGGTCTCCGTCTTTTATCAGGACTTTGCCGAACCTGCATAGCGAAAATGGACACCTGCCGATGCTTCCGGAAGATGCACCGGCTGAAAAGAGTGTTTTTCGACACCCTGCTAAATCGGGCGGCTCCCCGCTTTGCGCCGACCCACCAGCCACCAGCCCAGCAACAGCGCGGTGTAGTTCAGCAGCATGAACCAGGGCGTGTTCCACGCGACGCCATCGAAGCCCTGATAGGTAATCGGATACAGCACCGGCACCGGGTAGAAGTCGTTCGAATGGGTGAACACATCGATCACGATATGCAGCCACCAGCCGGCAAGCGGCAGCCAGAGCTTTTTCCGCCAGCGCCATAACGCCAGGGTCGCCGCCGCCGCGATCAGCGCGCTGTGCAGCAGGCAATGCAGATGATGCGACCACTGATGCAACCAGTGCGGCATGTCCGGTTCAGCGCCGGGGATGGCGGTGGCATAGGCCATCAGTTGATCGAGGCTGCCATCACCGAAAGCCGCCCAGAGTCCCAACGGCAGCGTATGCACCACATCGGGCAACATCGACAGGCTGATCGAAGCTGCCGCAAGTTTTGTCGATACGGGTTTGTCCCGCGTCAGCCAGCGGACGCCCAATCCAGCCCATAAACCATGCGCGATGATGTCCATGGCGCGATTCTTTTCTTCCAGCCGCGAGAATGCAATTCAGGCGAATGGGATTTATCCGATTCAATCGCGGCAGGACTACCCATTACTAGCCCCAGGCGAGCGAAAGCAATTCATCCATGGCTGCGATGATTGCGTCGTTCTCATCCGCCAGCGTTGCCACCCATTCAGTCAGGGACTCCACGGGAACCGAGACGATTTCGAGCGGGTTGAAGATCACACGGATGCCTTCGATGTTGAAAATCGGGTTGATGGCAGATGCGGGCAAGTGTGTGGTCTTGTTGAGTTCTTCGGCCGAAACCAAAGGAACGACAACGCGCCGACGTGATTTCTCGAAGTAGCGAGATTGAACGATGACGACGTAAGGAATGGCTGTCCGGTTCTTGCCGGGGTTCCGGTAGACATCGAACTGGGCAGTCATAGCGTAGAAAAATCGTCGGCAAATGATCCGTTTGCCGCATGGAAAGTGTTCCACGCTTCGGCAACCGCATCACCTTGACGCTGTCTGGCCAGCTGTTGCTCATTTTGCTTGGCCACGTAGTCGGCCAGAAGGGCGTCAACTGTGGCGGACAGGTTGTTGGTGAAGCTGCGGGCTTGCTTCACCGTGCTGGCATTCAGCAGCAGATTGAAGGGGCGCTTGGATGGCTGCGAGTTGATGGCTGATTTCATAAGGCCTCCTGGGTGCATCTGGTGCGCATGCTATGCGCATTGAGGCTGTTCATTCAACCTTGAAATGCAGTTGGACATGCCCGAGTACGGGGTAGGGAAGCTAGCTGGCAAGGTCGCAGAGTTTTAGCGTTCCGCCCTATTCCGCCGCCAACCGGGTCACGACGCTGACTTTCTCCATCTCATGCCCTTTTCTTGCCCGGTGCAGCAAATAGCGGATCAACGCGGCGCCGGTTAGCGTCAGGCTGATCGGTTTGCTGGTGCGGGTCTTGCCTTCGACCAGCAGGCGTTCGCCGTTGAACAGCGCCAGCGCGGTGAGATGTTCCTTGTCTTCCAGTTTGATGATCTGCACGCCCTTGCCACCGCTGAGCGTTTTCATTTCTTCCAGCGGGAAGGCGAGCAGCTTGCCGTTGTCG
>CAZUSF010000140.1:4460-6705 GCA_964623355.1 uncultured Thiobacillus sp.
CATCGCTACCGGTGCTTCGGCCATGTATCTCGGCCTGCCGTCCGAGCAGGCTTTCCAGGGCAAAGGCGTGTCGGCCTGCGCCACCTGCGACGGTTTCTTCTACCGCAACAAGCCGGTTGCCGTTGTCGGCGGCGGCAGCGACCCAGGCCAGACTTGGAACTAGAGGCAGAAGCGGCACTGGCGGCAGCGGCACGCCGTTTTCTTCCAGCGTCAAAAAGGCTTTACCGGCGCGTTGGCGAGAAAGCAGATCGGAGAGTTGGCAGATGAAGCCGTAGCCGCTGTCGCTGGCGACCAGCAGTTTCGTTTCCGGCGCAGCGGAGAGCGCAAACATCAGCCGCGCGCCGCGCGCCAGGTCGAGCAGGCTGGACATCGGCACGCCGTCGCCGCGTCCGGTGGGCAGGTCGGGAATGCGGATGCTGTAGGTGCGGCCGACCGAATCGAGCAACACCAGCGGCCACACGGTGCGGGTTTCGATCACTGCCAGCGCGGCGTCGCCGGCCTTGTATTGCAGCGCGCTCAGGTCGATGCCATGCCCCACGCGCGCTCGCATCCAGCCGTTTTTCGAAACGATCACCGTCACCGGTTCGTCGGCGATATTGGCTTCCGCGACCGAAGCGGTCATCGCGACAGCGGTTTCGATCAGCGTGCGCCGGTCGTCGCCGTATTTCTTCGCATCGGCGCGGATTTCGGCGACCACGATGCGCTTCAGTTCTGTTTCATCACCCAGGATGCGCAGCAAACCATCGCGTTCGTCGCGCAGTTCGCCGAGTTCCTTTTCGATCTTGATGCCTTCCAGCCGCGCCAACTGGCGCAGGCGGATTTCCAGGATGTCTTCCGCCTGAATCTCGCTCAGGCCGAAGGCGGCCATCAGGTCGGCTTTCGGCTCGTCAGCTTCGCGGATGACGCGGATCACCTCGTCGATATTGAGCAGAACCGCTTGCCGACCTTCCAGGATGTGCATGCGGCGATTCACCGCATCGAGGCGGAACTGGCTGCGCCGACGGACGGTGGTGATGCGGAAATCAACCCATTCCAGCAACAGCACGCGCAGACCCTTCTGCCCCGGTCGGCCATCGCGGCCGACCACGGTGAGGTTCATCGGCGCGGTGGTTTCCAGGCTGGTCTGTGCCAGCAGCATGCGCATGAAAGCATCGGCGTCCTGGTTGCGCGAGTGCGGTTCCAGCACGATGCGTACCGGCGCTTTTTCATCCGATTCATCGCGTACCGTTTCCAGCGCGGCGAGCATCGCGGTTTTCAGCGTCTTCTGTTCCTGACTGAGTTCCTTCTTGCCGGTCTTGACCTGCGGGTTGGTGATGGCTTCGATTTGCGTCAGCACCTGGGCGGTGGACACGCCGGGCGGCAACTGGGTGACGACGATGCGCCACTGGCCACGCGCCAGCGGTTCGACTTCCCAGCGCGCCCGCACGCGCAGGCTGCCGCGTCCGGTTTCATAGGCGGACTGGATGTCGGCCGGGCTGGAGATGATCTGGCCGCCGCCGGGGAAGTCCGGGCCGGGGATGTGAGCCATCAATTCCTGCGTAGAAGTGTCCGGATGCTTGAGCAACTGGATCGCCGCTTCGGCAATTTCGCGCAGATTGTGCGGCGGCACTTCGGTAGCCATGCCGACCGCGATGCCAGAGGCGCCGTTGGCCAGCAGCATCGGCAAACGAGCCGGCAGCAGTGCCGGTTCCTGGAAGGCACCGTCGTAATTGGGTTTGAAATCGACCGTGCCGGCGTCAATCTCGGCCAGCAGCAGTTCGGCAATCGGCGTCAGCCGGCTTTCGGTGTAGCGCATCGCCGCCGCGCCGTCGCCGTCGCGCGAGCCGAAATTGCCCTGGCCGTCGATCAGCGGGTAACGCAGCGTGAAACTCTGCGCCATGCGCACCATCGCGTCGTACACCGACTGGTCGCCGTGCGGGTGCAGTTTGCCGATCACGTCGCCGACCACGCGCGCGGATTTGACGTGCTTGGTGGTCGCGCTCAGGCCCATCTCGCGCATCGAGAACAGAATGCGGCGCTGCACCGGCTTCATGCCGTCTTCCACATTCGGCAGCGCGCGGCCCTTCACCACGCTCATCGCGTAGGCCAGATAGCAGCGCTCGGCGTAATCGGCGAGCGACAGGTAGTCCTTGGGTTCTTCCGGCCGGCCGTTGTCACCACCCCCGCCGGTCGGCGGCGGCGGCACAGGCGGCGACACGGGTGTCTGCTGGGCGGGAAGTTGCGCGGCAGGTGGCGCGTCGTTGAA
>CAZUSF010000141.1:0-4899 GCA_964623355.1 uncultured Thiobacillus sp.
TTACATCATCTCCACGACCCACTTGGTCACGGTTGCCGTCGCCCGCGCGCACTGCTGGCCGCGCGCGGCATCAAAAGCCTTGTATTCCTCGGGCTTCCACATGTCATAGGTCTTGCCGGTGAACTGATGTTGCAGTTCCTGGCAGGTGACGCCGCCAAACTCGGCCTTGAAGCGGTCGACCAACTCCTGTCCCTTCTTGAAGTTGTTGATGTAGCGGCCCTTGTCCAGCTTGTCGCGATCACGCCCGCGCTTTGCCGACAACGCAATCAGCCCACCGGTGAGGGCGCCGCAAGCGCCAACGCCGGACAAACCGCCGCCACCGGATAATCCGTGGCTGGCCTTGATCACGCTGTCTTCGATCACGCCAACGGTCTCCTGCACCGCAGCCAGCACGCATTGCGGGCAACAGCCGTAATCGAGTTCGTATTTCAGCGCCTTGTCGTAGGCCGTCTGGGCCAGGGATTGAGTATTTTCGGGGGGCATTGGTTGAATCATTTCATCAGACATTTTTCATTTCACTCCATTAGATTTTGCTAATTTACTCCAGCCTTCACGCTTGCGTCTTGCCTGTCATGAATCAGCCCAATTGCCCAGCCCGATGCTGCACACAAAACTAGAATGCAGCATTCACGCTCCGCCGCACCGTCCTGCCATGCCCATCGCCACCAGTTCGCCCCCAGCGCAATCGGGTCAATTCGATGCGGCGCAAGGCTTTCCGCCAATTGCCAATGACCAGGCGCGTGTACTGATCCTCGGCAGCATGCCGGGTATCGCCTCGTTGCGCGCCGGGGAGTATTACGCGCATCCGCGCAACCAGTTCTGGCCGATCATGGCGTCGATACTGGACATCGATCTGGTCGCACTGGCTTATCCGCAAAGACGCCAGGCGCTGCTCGACGCCGGCATTGCGCTGTGGGATGTGCTGCAATCCTGCCATCGCCCCGGCAGCCTGGATGCCGACATTGCGCCAGACTCGATCGTGGTGAATGATTTCGCCACCTTCTTCCAACGGCATCCGGCTATCCACCATCTCTATTTCAATGGCGCTGCGGCTGAACAGCATTTCAGGCGTCGCGTTGCACCATTACTTCCTCTTCGCCAAACGTCTTCTCTCGCCTTTCAGCGCCTGCCTTCGACCAGCCCGGCACATGCCGCGCTCGATTTCCCGGCAAAACTGACGGCCTGGCGCGCGGTTGCCAAAATTCTCGGGCAAACTGGCGACTTCAGGCAGGACTGACATGACCCAGGAACACGATACCGACCATCGCATTCAGGCCATTCTGGCCAGTGGCATCAAGATCCCACCGATGCCGGAGACCTTGCTGCGTTTGAACACGCTTCTGCGCGACGCCGACGCCGGGCCGACTGAGCTCGCTGCGTTGATCCGCGACGATGGCGCACTTAGCGGTGCGGTATTTCGCGTTGTCGGATCGCCGGTTTTCGGTTTGCGGACCAAGGTCGATTCCCTGCCGCGCGCCATCAGCCTGCTCGGCATGAGCAACACCGGCGCGCTGTTGCGCACCGAAGCCCTGCGCGCCGCCCTCAACGACCCGCTGCATGCCAAAGCGCTGGAACACTTGTGGAATCGAAGCGCCCAAATCGCCGCGCTATGCATCGTGGCGGTCAAGAAAGCCCGCCTGCGAGACATCAACACCGATGTCGCCTTCATGCTCGGCATGTTCCACGATTGCGGCCTGGCACTGCTGTGCAAGCGCTTCCCGGCTTACGCCGAAGCCCTGGCCGAGTCGGCCACCTGGCCGGACATTCCGGCACTGGATGCGAGCCAGCAAGTCAGCCATGCCGTGATGGGGCAAATGGTGGCGAAAAACTGGGGACTATCGGAAGAACTCGTGCTCGCCATTCGGCATCACCACGAACTGGGCGGCGGAGTTGAAACAATTGCCGCTGACCTGAATGAAAAAGCGCTCAGACTGTCCGCTGTGCTCAATTTCGCCATCCACATGTACGGCCAGCAAAACACCCTCGACGATCAGGCATGGGAAACCGGCTGGCGTGATGAAACTGCGCGCCGCTTGCTGATGGATCCGAACACGCTGACGGAGTGGGAGTCGGAAGTTCGATCGGCCAACGACGACGACTGATTCACACAGTTTGTATCAAGAGTCTGAATCGATTCTCGCCAGCAACCCCGCCAGCCCCATTTCTCTCTACCCTCCCCCATGAAAACCCTGCACCTGAATGCCGATCAACTCGGCTTGAACTTCGACCAATCGCTCAAACTGGCCAACGCGACGGCGGACCATGTTCTGCAAAAGCAGGGCGGCGGCATGCTGCTCTCGTTCTACGACCGCGACCGCGATCTGGAATCGCCGAATGGCGTATCCGAATGCCATGTCAATTGCGCCATTCCCGGCTGGCAGGACTACGCCGAGAATCGCGGCGGCGCGTTGATCGTCAACTTCGAGCAGGGCCGCTTTGTCTTCTGTTACCGGCCGCTGGATTTCTGAACATGTACCCAAGCGCCTCGACCACGTTTTGCCAAATGTGTAGGTGCGAATTCATTCGCAGTTTGAAACGTCTCTGTGCGAATGAATTCGCACCTACAGGCAGGTCGATGGCGCAATTCGGCATGAAATTCTTGCTGCCGGTTTTGCTTGCCCATGCCCTCCCCGCTTTCGCCTGGGAGGCGAAGCCGCTGCGCGAGATTGCGGTTTATCCCGAACGCAGCGCACAGGCGCAGGTGGTCAGCCTGAACGAAAGCCGGATCGCCGCCGAACTTACCGCGCGCATCGTCAAACTGGCGGTGGAACCGGGGCAGCGCATCGCACGCGGGGCGTTGATCGCGCAACTCGATTGCCGCGATTACGACCTCGCCACCGAACGTGCAGAAGCTGCCAAAGCCGCCAGCCAGGCGCGCGCCAAACTGGCCGATCTGCAATATGTGCGGGCGCAAAAGCTGACCGCGGAAGGTTTCATCAGCCGTGAAGGGCTGGACAGCCGCGCCGCTGAACTCGACTCGGCGCGCGCTGACGTGGCGGTCAACGCGGCGGCGGTGAAAACCACCCGCTCGGCGCAGGCCAAATGCAGCGTGCGTGCGCCATTCCCGGCCATCGTGCTGGAACGCCTGGCACAGGAAGGCGAAATGGCGACGCCCGGAGCAGCGCTGGCCAGCCTGATCGACACCTCGCGCATCGAGGTCAAGGCCGAAGTGCAGGCAGCCGATGCCGCTGGCTTGAAGTTGGCCAGCAACATCAATCTGGTCACCGGCGAAGGCCGCTTCGGTTTGCGCCTGGTGCGGCTATCGCCCGCACTGGTGAAAAACAGCCGCCTGGCCGAAGCCCGCCTGCGCTTCACCGGCAACGCCGCCGCGCCCGGCGCCAGCGGCCGCATCGTCTGGGCCAGCCCGGAAATGCATGTCGCGGCGCCATTGCTGGTTCGCCGCCAAGGCAAGCTCGGCGTTTTCGTCGCCAGTGACAAGACCGCCGGCTTCCATCCACTGCCCAACGCGCAGGAAGGCCGCCCCGCGAAGGCCGAGGGTTTGCAACCCGACAGCCGCATCGTGGTGCGTGGACAGGGTACGTTGTGAGCCGAACCATGCGCCATTCAGCACAATGAACACAGTTCCGTCATACCGGCGAATGCCGGTATCCAGGAAGTTGCGTCGACGGGATACCGGCATTCGTCGGCATGACGAGCAAATTGAAACCACAGCATGCGCTTCTATCAAGCCCTGATCCGCAATCACCCGCTGGCCAACATCACCTTCATCGTGGTGTTGCTGATGGGCGTCATGGCCTATCTCAACATGCCGCGCGAGCAGGATCCGGAGATCAACTTCAACTGGCTGATCGTCACCTCGATCCTGCCCGGCGCTGCCGCCGAGGATGTGGAAAAAAAGGTCACCCAGCCGATGGAAGAAGCGGTCGCCAAGATCGGTGACATCCGCTTCATATCCAGCGTCAGCCGCGAAAGCGTGTCCACCGTGCTGGTCCGCTTCCGCGATATTCCTGCAGCGGTATTCGACAAGCGGGTCACCGATCTGCGCCGCGAAGTGCAGGCCGCTGCCGACCGCGACCTGCCGCCGGAAGTGGACGATCCGCGGGTCGATGAAATCACCACCAACAATGGTTTCCCCAGCGCCATGCTGTTGCTGCAGGGCCCGGCCAACGATGAAGCGTTGCGCGACACGGCGCGCCGGATCAAGGTCGATCTGGAGCGCATGCCCGGCGTCGACAAGATTTTCGCCACCGGCCTGTCCAACCCGGAGCTGCGCGTCACCTTCAATCCGCAAGCGGTCGCCGGGCGCGGCCTGAATGCCGCCGATGTCGCCGATTCGGTGGCGCGCTGGTTCCAGGACACGCCGGCCGGCCGCGCCCGCGTCGGCGATGAGGAATGGTTGTTGCGGGTGTTCGGGCAGGACGTGTCGCCGGATCATCTGGCCCGCCTCAGCGTGTTTCCGCAAAGCAACCCGAGCCGTCATCTGCCGCTGGAAGATGTCGCCGAATTCAGCCGCGCGCGGGAAAAGCCGTCAACGCTTGTGGCCAGCCAGGATCGCCCCGGCGTGCTGCTTGCGATCACCAAGAAAAGCCGCGTCAACACGCTGGAATTGCTCGCCCGGGTCAACGCCTATCTGGCCGCGCAAAATCCCGACCTGCAAGCCGAAGGCCTGAAAATCTCGCTGCTCGACGACCAGACCGTGCCGACCCGGCAATCGATTTCGATCATGCAGAACAACGCGCTGACCGGCCTGGCGCTGGTTTTCCTGACCACCTGGCTGTTCCTCGGCAGCCGCATGGCCGGGCTGGTCAGCATCGGCATTCCGTTTTCGCTGGCCGGTACTTTCTGGCTGCTGTCGGTGATGGGCTACACCGTCAACATGACCGTGCTGCTCGGCGTCATCATCGCGCTCGGCATGCTGGTCGACGACGCCGTGGTGAT
>CAZUSF010000141.1:4999-6679 GCA_964623355.1 uncultured Thiobacillus sp.
CCCGACTTCGCCCGCCCGAGCCGTCTGCACGGCCGCCGCACCCGCTTCACCCGTAGCCTGCGGCTGAACTATGCCCGTTTGCTGCTGTTTTCCCTGCGCCACGCCTGGGCCTCGCTGCTGCTGCTGGTCGCTGCTTTCGCGCTGGCGCTGTATGCGCTGGCCGGCGGCTGGATCAAGCAGCAATTTTTCGCCGCCGACCCGATCCGCATCTTCTACGTCAACCTCGACATGCCGCCCAGCACGGCGATCGACGTCACCCTTGCGCGCACCCAGGTGCTGGAGCGCGCAGTCAGCCAGCGCCTGCAAGACGGCGAGCTGCGCGCCGCCGCCAGCTACGCCGGCCTCAAATTCACCGAAACCGAGCCGTTCTATGGCGATTCCTACGGCCAGGTCGCGGTCTCGCTGTTGCCGCGTGAACATGCCTTCGGCAAGCCGGAAGGCCGCACCTCGGACCAGATCATCGAAGCGATGCGCGGCGACATCGAACAACTGCAACTCGGCGGCCACATCAGTTTCACCGTCATTTCCGGCGGGCCGCCGGCCGAGAAGCCGATCAAGGTGCGCCTGCGCGGCGACGATTACACCCAGTTGCGCGCCGCCGCCGATGCGCTGAAGCAAGTCATTACCGCCATGCCGAGTAGCCGTGACGTGGTGGATGACGACCTGCCCGGTCGCCACGAATATGTTTTGCGCGTCGATGCCGACGCAGTCCGTGCCGCCGGCCTCGACCCGGCGCTGGTGGCTCGTCTGGTGCGGCTGCACACGGAAGGCGAGATCGTCGCCGTGGCGCGCGACAAAAGCGAAAGGATCGAAGTCCGCGTGCGCGGCCCGGAACGCAGCTTCGACGACATCCGCGCCGCGCTCGACGACGCCGTCAGCCTGCCCGGCGGCGGCACGACGACGCTGGCGAATCTGGTCAGCGCCGAAGCCCGTACCGCCAAGGGTGTGATCAAGCGTTATGACCTGCGCCGCGCCATCACGCTGGAAGCCGAACTGGACAAGACCCAGATCGATACGCTGGCCGCCAACGCACAGGTGAAAGTGGCGTGGGACAAGATGGCAGCGCGCTTCCCTGGTGTGGCAGTGGACTACTCCGGTGAACTCGACGACATCCAGGAAAGCCTCGACGCCATGCTCGGCCTGTTCCTGCTCGGCATCGGCCTGATCTACCTGATCCTGGCGGCGCAATTCCGCAGCTACTGGCAACCGCTGATGATTCTGGCGACGGTGCCGATGGCGTTCACCGGCGTCGCCTTCGGCCTGGTGATCTCCAACAACCCGCTGTCGCTGTACAGCCTTTATGGGGTGATTGCGCTGACCGGCATCGCGGTCAACTCGGCCATCGTCCTGATCGACGCCGCCAACCAGCGCCGCCGCGCCGGCATGGGTGTGCTGCATGCGGCGGTGTATGCCGCCCGCCGCCGCGTCGTGCCGATCCTGATCACCACCAGCACCACCATCGGCGGCCTGCTCTCGCTGGCCCTCGGCCTGGGCGGCAAATCGCTGATCTGGGGCCCGGTCGCCTCCGCCATCGTCTGGGGCCTGACGGTCTCCACCGTACTGACCCTGTTCGTCGTACCGCTGCTGTACCGGTTGTTCATGCAGCGGGACGGCCTGCCCAAAATGTAGGGCGGAAAAGCGGCTTTATCGCGCCTTCCGCCGGAAGGTGGGACGCCCATT
>CAZUSF010000142.1:0-6670 GCA_964623355.1 uncultured Thiobacillus sp.
TCCAGCGGGCGCATCGGGATGATGGCGAGATCGACCGCCGGATCTGGATGCATGAACCAGGCGTGCGGAAAGTCTTCGATATTGAGCTGAAAACGCTGCCCGAACAGCGGCTGACCATTGCGCTTCTGGGTGAACACCAGGCCACCGCGTTGCACGCCATCGACCAGATGCCGGTTGGTGACGATGAACGTGTAGGTGCCGCGCGCATGTGCGTGGCTGACCACAAACGCGGTGCCGGAACCTTCGCTGCCGTCGTCCAGCACGGTATCGACGCGGATGGTGTTGAACAGCAGTTTCTTGGTGATCGAATTGATTTCCATGGTGCTGTTCCGCCGGTCAGTCGCGTTTTGCGCGCGCGTTGATATTTTCGAGGGCCTTGACGGCGGCACGCTGCGCCTCTGCTGCCTCGGCTTCGCTGCCCATCATGGTGAGACGGCCAAAGTTGCCGAACGGCTTCACGTCCACCAGGGTGATGTGGGCGGCTTTTTCTGCTTCGTTGGCGGCATACACCGCGTAACCGGCTGGCTCGACTTCAAGGATGAACATGCTTTTGCCAGGCAGGATCATCGAGCCCTTGCGCAGTTGCCGGTTGATCAGGGTGGTATGGTCCGGGGTCATGCCACAGATGATTTCGTTCCAGGCGATACGGCAGGCCATGCGCGATTCCAGGGTGGTGTTCAGTTGCCGCAGGATGATATTGCCCGCCTCCTGGACCTCGCTCTGGTTGCGGTAATGAATCTCCATCGAACCAAAGGAACGCTCTACCACTTGTTCGCCCAGATGAACGTTGGTCTCTTTCAGCGCGATGTCGGACAGACGGTGCACCGCCATGCCGGGAGCCACTTCGATCCACATGCAGGCATCGCCCGGCACCGGCAGGAAGCCCTGCGAAGAGGTGGCCAGATACGACGCCAACTGCGGTTGCAGCGAGTCGATGAACACGAAAGTGCGGAGTGTGATGTCCATGCGACGTTCAGCGGGTGAGGCCCATGTACAGCATGGGCAGTTTTTCCGGCAACCGCTCGACCTGGTCGAGCACGGTGAAGTTCTTCACGCCGAAGATACGCGACACATACTGGTCGGCATGCGGGTCCAGCGACAGCGCATAGGTGGTGACGCCATCGCGCGCCAGTTCTTCTACCGCGCGTTTGGTGTCATGGCGCAGGTATTGCGGATCACGCACGTCATTGTCGGCAGGTTCGCCGTCGGTGATGATGAACAGGATCTTCTTGCTCTTCGCCTGTTGCTTGAGATGTGACCCGGCGTGGCGCAGGGCGGCGCCCATGCGGGTGGAATACGATCCATGCATCGCTGCCAGACGCGCCTTGACCAGGTCGTTGTAGGGTTGCTCGAAATCCTTGAAGCGGTAGTAATGCACGTCGTGGCGGCCATCCGAGCAGAAGCCGTGCAGGGCGAACGGGTCGCCGATGCGGTCGAGCGCGCTGGACAGCAGCACGGTGGCCGCGCGCGTCAGGTCCATGACGCTGTATTCCTGGCCGCGCACCTTGTCGTTGGAGGATTCCGACATGTCGAGCAGCACCATCACCGCCAGATCGCGCTGGTTGCGCTTGTAACGCATCATGATGCGCGGATCGGGTTGCTGCCCCATGCGGATATCGATCATCGCGCGCACGGCGGCATTGATGTCGAGCTCGTCGCCATCTTCCAGCCGACGGATGCGCTGCATCCCCTGCGGGATCATCGATTCGATGAGAAATTTCAGGCGCGCGATGACCGGCTTGTGGTCGTCGACAATCTTTTCGATGACCGCCAGGTCGCCCAGCTTGGGACGCCGTTCCAGCACGGTGACCCAACTCGGACGTTCGAGCTGGATCTGATAATCCCATTCGTGATAGTGAACCGGATCGGATACCGGTTCGCGGCCTTCCAGCTCGTTGATGGTGACGCCTTCCTGATCGAGGAAGAAAGGCGTTTCCAGCACCCAGATCTCTTCGGAATCGTCACCGGCGAATTCGTTGTTGACCTCATTGACCATTTCCATGAGGCTGACTTTCTTGCGGATCTGCTTGGGTTCCCAGGTGGCGAGCAGGGCCGCCTCGGTATCGAACTCCTCCGACTCCCAGACCGTGCGGTTGTCGTCGCGGTAGATCGCGCGCAGCACGTCGGTGCGCCAGTTGAATTCCGGCAACGGAATCTGGATCAGGGTGTGCGCCAAGGCCACGCCGATGTTCCAGCTGGCCTGATTGGTGGACAGGTCGGGCTCTGCCTTGAACAAGGCCACACCTTCCTGCACCCAGGGATGCGGGTCGGTCGATTGCGGGTCGAGCAGGGCGCGCGCCAAGCGGTTGAGCAAGTCGCCGACGCATTGCGGCGGATTTGTGTCGAGGGGCGGATGCAAGGCCAGCCAGGCGGTGCGCATGTTGGGAAACTGCCGACAGGCCAGTTCTTCGACGCGCGCATCCTCGACCGCTTCGATGATGGCCATCTGCGTCGGGTTGAGCATTTGCATCGACAGCGGCGCGCCGGTGAACACCAGATGCGCGGCGCAATGGTTGGCCGCCGCGCGGTACAGCTCCAGCCCGTGTATCACCGCTTCGGGCGGGGTGTCGTCACCGAACGGTTTGTAATCGTCGTAGGCATCGGCGATGTGAATCAAATAGCGCTCGATATACGGCTTCAGGCCTTCGCGATTTTCGTAGTCACCCGCGGTCGGACGCAGGAAGAAATCACGTCCCCACATGGCACGCAGGTAGATGTTCAGACGCCGCTGCACATCGACAAACAGGGTTCCCTTGCGTTCGGCTTGCAACACCGAGTGCGCGTCCGGACTGCGCAAGGAGAAATACTCGACCTGGCCTTCGAAGTCGGACTTGTAGGCTTGCGCGCCGAACATCACCCAGCGGCGCAGGCCACCCAATGTCAGTTGGGAAAGCAGGCGATCGAGATTCTCCAGCATCGGGCGCAGACCGCGTGGCGCTTGGGCCAGCATGATCTGCAGCACGCTGAGATAGTTGCGGAACAGCGTTTCGTCACCCAGACGTTCGGCGGCCAGCGGCGCCGTGGCGGCAATCAGCGTCAACACCTGGCCGGAAGTCTTGGATGCCATGCCGAGCAGGAAATTGACCACCTCCGGCAATACATCCTCGCCGATGGCGCGCGCCACAGCGGGCATTTCCTGAACATAGGTGACCACCAGATCCTGACCGCGACCAAGGTGGTGGAGCGCGACCGCGCCCTTCAGATAGTTGTCCAGCCCGCGTGAAGAGAAGGCACGCGCAGCCTCGTTCCACGAGGCGCGCAATACGTCCTGTGCATCCTGGGGAAGGTCTTCGAGTATCTCTTGGTACTCTTCGAGATGGATGGCCATAAGCGGGGCTGAAAGGCGGTGACTAGGTTGCGCGGCGCCGCGCTGGCGACGCCGTGAGCGAAGCAGACGCGATTAGAAGTAGGTGGTGACGGCGGAATCCAGCGCGTCGCGCATGTCGGCGTCATCGGTGATCGGACGCACCAGCGCGACCCGACACGCCGCCAGTGGGGCCACGCCCTTGGCGATCAACGAACCGGCGTAGATCAGCATGCGCGTCGAAAGACCTTCATCCAGGCCGTGCCCCTTCAGGTTGCGCGCGCGCTCCCCGATATGAACCAGATTCTTCGCCACCTCCAGGCTGACGCCGGATTCGTGGGCAACGATTTCAGCTTCGGTATCGTGCTCCGGATAGTTGAAGTCGAGCGCACCAAAGCGTTGCTTGGTGGACTGCTTCAAATCCTTCATTAGCGATTGATAGCCGGGGTTATACGAAATGACAATCTGGAAATCAGGGTGCGCCTGGATCAATTCACCGTTTTTCTCCAGCGGCAGCACGCGCCGCGCATCGGTCAGCGGATGGATTACCACGGTGGTGTCCTGACGTGCTTCGACCACTTCGTCCAGATAACAGATGGCGCCATGACGCGCAGCCACGGCGAGCGGGCCATCCTGCCAGCGGGTGCCATTGCTGTCGAGCAGGAAGCGGCCAACCAGATCGGAGGCGGTCATGTCTTCGTTGCAAGCCACGGTGATCAGCGGCTTCTGCAATTTCCACGCCATGTACTCGACAAATCGCGTTTTGCCGCAACCGGTCGGGCCTTTCAGCATCATCGGCATGCGCACCGAATAGGCGGCTTCATAGAGTTCGATCTCGTCCGAGACGCCACGATAGTAAGGTTCGCGCGTGACCATGTAGGGCGCCAGCAAGTCGCTGTTCGATCCGCTGGAGGCGGGACGGGGCGCGGCGGCGGTTTGAACGGCAGTTTTCTGCTGGGCCGCGCGTGCGATGGCTTCCTGACGGGGTGAATAGGTGCGCATGAAGGGATCGTTTTGCATGACAAATACCTGGTTGGTTGCGATCAGTCCGGCCAGACGCGCGAAGGAAACAGCGCGTTGCCGCTATCTTGATTGACGCTCGCCGGTTTGCCCTTGGCGGCGGGAGGTTGCTTGACCGGCTTGGGTTTGGCAGTTGCGGGTTGTTTGACCGGCGCAGGTTTGGCAGCTGCGGGTTGCTTGGCGGGCGCAGGTTTGCTGGTGACGGGCTTTGTTGCTGTCGGTTTTGCGGCGACAGACTTGACCGGCGCAGGTTTGGTCGCGGCGGCGGGCGCGCTGACAGGTTGCTCAGCCGGTTGTTGTCCAGCCTTGGCCATGCGTACGCTGGCGGAGAGTTTATCTTTCAGATTCGTCATGATCCGATCACCTCGTTAATGATGGCTTCAATTTCATCCGCGGCTGGAGCGCCCCGGCTGCCCATTTGAAACACTGAAACGCCTTCAAGCGCAGCGGCACGATAGGCGGCGCGGCGACGCAGGGTTGCCTGCAGAACCGGCATGCCGAATTCTGCCAGCGCTTCGTGCATGGCTGCGGAGATGGCGCTCTTCGGCTCGATCTGGTTTATCACCAGAAAGGCCTTCAAATTGGCGTTGACCTTTCTGGCTTCTTCGACCTCCTGCGGCAACCGCAGACTGGCCCAGAGATCGATCGGCGAGGGCAACACCGGGATCAGCGCGACATCGCATGCCCTTAGCGCCTGCACCGAGGCATGACTATCTACCGAAGGCGGGCAATCCAGCACCATGTGCTGATAGGCGCGGTAATTCTGATGCAAGGTACGCGCATCCCACTTTCCGCCGATTTGCTTGACGGTGGCCGGAAACGGTTTGCTGCCGGAACTGGCCCATTGCAAGGACGAACCCTGCGGATCGAGATCGATCACGATGGTTTCGCCACGGCGCGACAACCCCGCCGCCAAATTCATGGCGAGGGTGGTTTTTCCGGCACCACCCTTTTGGTTGATGATGGCCATGACATGCGTCGCCATGTCAGCTGCCTGCCTGGATCAAGGCGTTGATTCGCGCGGCGAGCGCGTACACCTCTTCGCCCGGATCGCTGCCTTCCGCACCTTCCAATGTGATATTGACGTAGGTTGTGCCGAAATTGATGTTTTGTGGATGCACACCCGTCTGTTCAGACAAAACCGCCATCGCATCGAGGAAATCCCTCGTTGCACTGTAACGCTCGAATTCGAAGCGACGGAACAAGGCCAGCGGTTTGCCCCTTGCTTCCCAACCTGCGGGCAATTCAACCATGCTCAACCTGCCTGTTCATCATGCTATCCAGTTCGTGCACATGGGCGATTTCTTCTCCCAAAATGCTTTCCAGCAGCGCGGCCGTTTTTGGATCGCGCATGCGTTCGGCGTGTGCGATGGCCTCCCGGTAGAGACGCACGGCTTCAATTTCCAGCACGTGGTCCGCTGCCAGCAAATCTTGCACGCTCCGACCCAAACGGCTCGGCGGCAAATTGCCGGAGGATGGCGCGACGCCAAACTGGATCAGCCGTTGCATCAGGCGTTCGGCATGCTCAAGCTCTTCGTCAGCTTCTTTGCGCAGTTTTACTGCCAATGCTTCGTCGCCCCACAAGCGTGCCAGCACGCTTTGCGCCAGATACTGCTGCACGGCCGCCATCTCGTGAGTGAGCGCGCGTGTCAACCAGCCCAGGGTGCGTGGATCGACGCTCATTGATCAGTTGCTCAGCTCAGCGTCGAGGTCAATTCTGCGTCGCGTCCGCCACCACTCGCATCCGGCGTTGACGGCAGAATGCCTTCAACTTCGCTATGCACGCGCGCGATGATGTGCGCGGCCACCAGGCCATCGCCAACACGTTCGCAAGCATCGGCGCCGGCGCGCACGGCGGCGTTGACGGCCCCGGTCTCGCCGCGCACCAGCACGGTGACATAACCACCACCGACAAATTGACGACCAATCAGACGCACTTCGGCGGCCTTGGTCATCGCGTCGGCAGCTTCAATAGCGGGAACCAGACCACGGGTTTCGATCATGCCCAGGGCAACACCGGTTACTTTAGCCATAAATATTCTCCATTACGCAAGTACGAATTGCGTTTCGTAGCTGATCAAGCAGAAGGTGCGGACGGCAGGATGCCTTCCACTTCACTGTGTACGCGAGCAATGATGTGCGCCGCGACCAGACCATCGCCAACGCGTTCGCAGGCATCAGCACCAGCACGCACGGCGGCGTTGACGGCGCCGGTTTCACCGCGAACCAACACGGTAACGTAACCGCCGCCGACGAATTGACGACCAATCAGACGCACTTCGGCGGCCTTGGTCATCGCATCAGCTGCTTCAATCGCGGGAACCAGTCCGCGGGTTTCGATCATGC
>CAZUSF010000143.1:0-4820 GCA_964623355.1 uncultured Thiobacillus sp.
CCTTGCGCATCAGGCTGATCGCCTTGCGCACCGAGAACTCGGTCAGCACGCGATAACCCAAACGCTCATAAAGGGGACGCAGGTTTGGGTAGCCCAGCAGTTCGATGACCGAGAGCAGGCTGGCGGGGGAAATGGGGGGAAGCGTGTTTGTGTTCATGGCACAAGCTTACGCCGATGGTTCATGTCCAATCCAGCCTAGGAGCCTGTCGGCAACAACGGGAATCGTTACCTCACCGAATTCCAATATCGATTCAACCGAAGGACTTATTTGAAACCTTCCTGCCACAGCGACGCCATTCGTGGAATTAACCACTAATTTAATAGTGTGCGTTCGCAATCAGGAGTGATGTCATGAAACGTCTGCTTGAACTTGCCGTCCTCGCAATGATGGCGATCCTGACGGTCGGGTCGGCTGTCTCCGCCCCCGCCGCTCCGCCGGCCATGCAGAAGCAGGTCACCCCACAAGGGGGATTCGTGCTCTACCTCCCCGCCGGCTGGAAGGCGGAGGAGGGCCGCGACGGGAATCTTCATATGCTGCGCGTCGCCGACCCGGCGCTACGCTACAAGGTCGCCCTGCAGATCGGCGGCGCGGCGGGTGCTGATCTGATGAGCCTGGCGCGTCGTCAGGCGGGACAGATTGCCCAGCTCTATCCCGACCTCGCCATCAGCAATCTCCGGGTTTCAAGGGAGAACGACCGTTTGATGTTCGACGGCGCCTTCGGCGACGGCAAGGGTGGACGCCGCGAGATGCGAGCTTGGCTGAGCCTGCGCGACGGCCAGTTCCACTACGCCACCCTGTCGGCTCCGCGCGGCCAGTTGGAGGGCATCAAGCCGACCCTGCTCACCATCCTGGCCAACGTGCGCGCCATGAAGGCCGCGGAAGCCGGCGGTGGGAGTGAGCGCACCGCGCTGCCGTCTCTGAAGCCCTATCGCCTGTCCGACGGCTCAGCCAGCTTCCAGATCCCGAGCGGCTGGCGGGTGAAGGAACTCGGCAAGGGCCAGTTCATCGCCAGCGACCCGGCAGGCAGTCCCAGCTTCATGGTGGCCAGCGCCGACGTGATCACCCCGAATCTGGGCGTGCGCGTGCCAGGCGTGCCGATCTCGCCCTATCTGCCCCCGGACAAAGCCTGGCGATTTCTCACCGGCGCCCAGGGACTGGCCAGCAACATGAAGTTCATCGAGGTGAATCCGCGTCCGCGCATCGCCGCCCAGGTGGCACAGATCTATACGGCGGGACCGGTACAGGTGGCCGATTTCCTCTATCACTGCGACACACGGGAGGGACCGTCGAAGGGCTATACCCTGGGCATCAGCTTCGGTTCGCGTCTCGATACCAACTGGAATTTCCGCCATATCACGGTGGCGGCGCCACGCGATCGCTTCGAGGACTACGCGCCCCTGTTCGGCGCCATGCTCGGCTCTTATGCGCTGGACGATGACTGGGTGAAAAACTACGTCAGGCAGGGCATGGAAAGGCTCAGGCAGATGGAGCGGGAGACCGCGCGCAAGGTGGCGGGCAACGCCCGCGACATCCACGAGATGATGCAGGCCGCCTATGACGAGCGCCAAAAGAGCCAGGACTACCTGGACTACAAGCGCAGCCAGACCATCCGTGGCGAGCAGGACTGGATCTCGTCGATGGAGGGCGGCACCGTCTACCACACCGACAACTGGGGCACGCGCAACACCACCACCGGCGAGACATGGGAAGGCCAGCCCTACGACTACGTGCGTTTCACGGGCCGCAATCCGAAGCACAACGAGGACATGACGCCGATCGACAGCCGCGAGTTGTGGGAGAAACACCGGCGCTGAAAAGGGGCTGCGCGCGAGACTTCATTCCCTTCCGTCCTTCCCCGCATTCGGAGGGGGACTTCACTCAGGAGAAAGGGGCCGCAGCCCCTTTCTCCTTGAAACATACTGCCGGCTTACAGTTCCTCGCCGTGCTTGGCCAGATACTCGGCGACGCCCGCCGTGGAGGCCTTCATGCCTTCGTCACCATGCTTCCAGCCAGCCGGGCAGACTTCGCCATGTTCTTCGACGAACTGAAGCGCATCAACCATGCGAATCATTTCATCGATATTACGGCCCAGCGGCAGGTCGTTGACGACCTGATGCCGCACCACGCCGTTCATGTCGATCAGGAAAGAACCGCGGAAAGCGACGCCGCCTTCGGCTTCGACGTCATACGCCTTGCAGATTTCATGCTTGATGTCGGCCACCAGCGGGTAACGCACCTGACCGATGCCGCCATTGTTGACCGCCGTGTTCTTCCATGCCAGATGGGAGAAATGCGAGTCGATCGAGATGCCGATGACTTCAACGTTGCGCTTCTGGAACTCGGCCAGGCGATGATCGAAAGCCAGCAGTTCTGACGGGCAAACAAAAGTGAAATCGAGCGGATAGAAAAAGATGACCGCGTACTTGCCCTTGATGAAACGGGAGAGATTGAAATCTTCGTTGAAATCGTTATCGCCCATAACGGCGACAGCGGTGAAATCGGGGGCTTGCTTGCCAACCAGAACGGCCATGATTATTCCTTTTCTTGATGGGAGAGGATTTGATTGTGTTTACTTGGCCGCCGCCTTGATCGCCAGCAGTTCGATCGCCTGTTCCAGCGTTACCGCATCCTGATTCATTTCCTTCGGCAACGTGGCGTTCAGCTTGCCGTGCTGCACATAGGGTCCGAAGCGACCTGCTTTAAGGCTGATCGGCTTGCCATCGCCTGGATGCTTGCCCAATTCCTTGCCCGGCGCGGGGGCCGCGCGTTTGGCGCCGCCTTCGGGGCGCGGCTCGAATTCGAAGCTGACCTTGCCATCCTTGTCGCGCACCAGAAAAGCGGAAAACTTGCGTTTGGTACGCGCGGAAACGAAACCGGTCAGCAAATCGGTTTTGCCTTCTGCCAAAAGCTTCTGCATCTGGGCACGTTCCACTGGCTGTTGCAGGATCACCTTGCCGCTGCGGAAATCACACTTCTTCTCAGGCCCGACACTGTGTTCGCAAACGAAGGAGTTGCCATGTTCATAAACGGCCGCGCCGCATTTCGGGCAAGTGCCCAGACTTTCCTGGTCGGAGAAATCGACTGGCTCGGCTGCCTCGCCTTCGCGCGGCTGGCCGAAGTCGAATTCCGGTGATTTGTCGTCGTTAAGGCGAATTTCGGCATCGAACGGCCGCCCCATCTTGTTCCGGAACCCAGTCAGCGGACCGATCTTGCCGCCGCTCAACAAGGCTTCCATTTCCGCCACTTCAAACTGGCGGCTGGCGACGATCTTCCAGGCGCTCCAGTCACACGACTGGCAAGCGAATTTCTTGTAATTCTCTTTCACCACGCCGCCGCATTTCGGGCACGGTGTCGTCAATGTGGCGAAATCACCCGGCACGGTGTCCGACTCATAACGCTTAGCACGATCGACGATTTCCTGCGTCAGCGCGGTGATATGCGCCATGAACTCGTCGCGCGACAGCTTGCCGTGCTCCATCTGCGCCAGCTTGTATTCCCAGCCACCGGTGAGTTCGGGCGATGTCAATTCCTTGACGCCAAGCCCGCGCAACAACGTAATCAGTGAGAACGCCTTCGCGGTCGGCACCAGATCGCGACCTTCGCGATGCAGATAGACCTCGGACAACAGGTTTTCGATGATCTGCGCCCGCGTCGCCGGTGTGCCAAGGCCGCGCCCGGCCATCGCCGCGCGCAGTTCCTCGTCCTCGATCATCTTGCCGGCGCCTTCCATTGCCGACAGCAGCGTGGCTTCATTGAAGCGCGCCGGCGGCCGGGTGAAGGCAGCCTTGATCTCGACCGATTGGGTCGCCAGCGTTTCGCCCGGCACGATGGGCGACAGCGAGGGCGTGCCGCCGTCTTCATCCTCGACTGCGGCTTCCTTGCCATACACCGCCAGCCAGCCCGGATTCACCAGCACTTTGCCCTCGGTCTTGAAGGCATGTTCTGCAATCCGGGTAATGCGGGTGGTCACCGCATATTCCGCCGCCGGATAGAACACGGCGAGGAAGCGGCGGGTGACCAGGTCGTACAACTTCTGTTCGATTTCATTCAGCGACTTCGGCGGATTGCCGGTCGGAATGATCGCGAAGTGATCGGAAATCTTGGCGTTGTTGAAGATGCGCTTGTTCGGGGTGACCCACTTCTTGTCGAGGATGGTGCTCGCCAGCGGCGCGTATTCCTCCGGCAGATTGGCCAGCACTTCCTTCACCGTCGGCAGGTAATCCTCCGGCAGCGCGCGCGCATCGGTCCGCGGATAAGTCAATACCTTGTGTTTTTCATACAACGCCTGCGCCAGACCCAAGGTGGTCTTGGCAGAGAAGCCGAAGCGGCCATTGGCTTCGCGCTGCAAACTGGTCAGGTCGTACAGCAGCGGCGACAACTGGCTGGTCGGCTTGGTTTCTTCCGTCGCCTTGGCCGGCTTGCCCAGGCAGGCATCGCGAATCGTCTCGGCGCGTGTTTGATCCCACAAGCGGAAGGCAGTGGCGTGTTCGTCGTCTTCCGGCTTCCTGAATTTCTCATCGAACCAGCGGCCGGGATATTCACCCTTTTCGCCAGCGAAGCGTGCTTCCAGTTCCCAATAGGCGCGCGGTTTGAAAGCCCGGATTTTTTCTTCCCGCTCGACCACGATAGCCAGCGTCGGCGTCTGCACGCGACCCACGGTGGTCAGGTGAAAACCGCCGGTTTTCGAGTTGAACGCGGTCATCGCGCGGGTGCCGTTGATGCCGATCAACCAATCGCTCTCGGCACGGCTGATCGCGGCGGCGCGCAAACCCGCCATTTCAGCGCCAGCACGCAGGCTGGCAAAACCATCACGGATCGC
>CAZUSF010000143.1:4920-6660 GCA_964623355.1 uncultured Thiobacillus sp.
TCGAGCAGATGGCCGACGGCAGAAGACAGAACGAAATGTTCGGACTCGAAAAAGTCCTTTTCCTTGGTAAAACCACCCAGGGCGCGGGCAATATCCTGAGCGACCGATGGCTTCTCAGCGATGATGAGTTGTTTGGACACGGAAGGTAATCAGTGCAAGGTGGGTTGCCAGCCGATGACCAGCGCATCGTCCGAATCGTCGACATCGTCGCCGTCTTCGTCGGACACCTCGCCACCCCGAACCAGGTCTTCCAGCCACAAAACATCGCCGGCGCCCTTCAGTTTCCAGAGCGCGAGCAAGGCGATCCATTTAACCCGGTTGGTCGACACCTCGGTATCGCTCAACGCCAGCGCGCGATCGATCACCCATTCACGAGCATGCACCGGCAACAGGCCGGAACCTTCGAGGAAAGTCAGGAAGCCGCGGCCTTCGGTGGCCAGGCGACTGATTTCATAGGTGCTGTAGATCCGCACCGCCGGATGTTCATCCTCGCCCGCGTCGGTGCTCAGGTCATCCAGCGCGGCGAGCCAGTCGAGGGCTTCGCCGATAGCTTCATCCTCGAAGCCGGCAGCGGAAAGCTTGCGCGAAAGACGCTCGGAATCCGGGAAATGTTCGGACAAAAGATAGGTGTCGTAGAGATAGAGAAGGATGTCGAACATTGTCAGAACAGTCGTTGATAAAGGCCGCCAGGCAACTTGGCGATGGCACCCTGCATTTCGGCCGCGAGAAGCTTGACCGAGACGTCCTCTACCGTCAAGCCAAGCCGGGAAGCCAGCTGATCGAGGATCAACGGGCCGCCGGAAAGCAACGCGAGCATGGCGTCATCGGTTTCGGATGTTCCCCTGGACGCCGCCGTATCGGCGCTCTTGTGCGGCAGTGTCTCAGGCAACAAGCGGCCGAGTTCTTCCAGCACGTCAGTCGCCGACTCGACCAGTTTGGCGCCTTGTTTGATCAGCCGGTGGCAACCCTTGGCCAGGGTGGAATGAATCGAGCCCGGCAGTGCGAACACCTCACGGCCTTGCTCCGAGGCCAGGCGCGCGGTAATCAGCGAGCCGCTTTCCAGCGCCGCCTCGATCACCAGCACGCCCAGGCTGAGGCCGCTGATGATCCGGTTGCGGCGCGGGAAATGACCGCTTTTCGGGGGCGTGCCGATCGGAAACTCGGAAACAATCGCGCCTTCCGCCGCCAGACGATGCGCCAGCGCTTTGTTGCGCGCCGGATACACCCGGTCGAGTCCGGTGCCGACCACCGCGACACTGCTCGCAAGTCCCGCAAGTCCGCCGTTGTGCGCGGCGGTATCGATACCCAGCGCAAGGCCGCTGACGATGGTCAGGCCGGCATCGGAAAGCGTCTGCGCAAATGCCTCCGCATCGCGCAGCCCTTGTGGCGTGGCATGCCGACTGCCGACGATGGCCAGCATCGGCCGTGCCAGCCAGGCTGGATCGCCCTTGACATAAAGCCAGGCCGGCGGCGCCGGCAAATCGCGCAAAGCTGCCGGATAAGCCCGGTCGTTCCAGGTGATCAGATGGTTATTTGGCTGCGCCAGCCAATCCAGGCCCGGTTGCAGCGCGGCGGCATCGACACCTTGTGCGATGGCGCGCGCCAGCGTCTTGCCGACCAACGGCTCCAGTTGCGCTGGATGGGCAGCGAGAATGTCGGCCGGAAGATCAAACGCGCGTAAAAGACGTTGCGCCGCATCCGGCCCGAGGCCAGGAATGGCTTCGAGGCTCAGCCAGGCAT
>CAZUSF010000144.1:0-6604 GCA_964623355.1 uncultured Thiobacillus sp.
GAACGCCGGTATTTCGACGGGATGCGCGGCGAGTTCGTTGTCGAAGGCAAAGCCGTTTGCAGCAAACGCGGGTTCGGAATAGCCCAAGGTCCAGGTTTGGCCCGGCACTGCCAGTGGCGTGTTTTCCGGCAATGCCGGCGCTTCGGCAAACAGCGCCGCCGGCAGCGGAATCTCCAGCGCCTGTGCCATGTAGGTGGCCGCCTCGGCATGCATGTCTTCGTGGAACAGCACCAGGCGATAGAAGTACAGGCCGGCATCGGTTTCCGGCGCGCTGGCCAGCAATTTCAGTGTGTCGTCCAGGCCGGCCGCCAGATAGGCGCGAGTGGCGGCGAGATCAGGCAGCGGCAGGTGCCAGCGCGTGGCGTGTTCGACGTCGCTGGAGTTGAACAGCACATCCACATCCGCCAGGCGTCCGGGTGGCCGCGCGTGATCGGGGTCGGCGGCGATGCCCAGATCGCGCTGCTGGTTGCGCGCGATCCAGTAATCCTGAAACCAGCCGATATGGCCGGCTTCCCACAGCGGTGGATTGAGCTGCGGCGAACAGGGCACGACCAGGCCTTCGCCAAGCGCGGCGACATAGGCATCCTGCAATGCCAGCGTGCGGGCGCGGCTGTCGCGCAACGCGGCGGCGAGGACATCGCGGCCACCCTGGCGGGCGGCAGTGGCGGGGGCGTTCGGAAAGTTAGTCATGGCTAAGGCATCAGGTAAACCGCAAGTGGTGATTGTCACGCCAGCCTTGCGTGCCGCCAACAACGGCAACTGGAAAACCGCCTGGCGCTGGCAACGGCATCTGGCGGAAGGCTGCAATGCGCGCATCGTCGCCGCCTGGCCGGATGCGCAGGCGGCGGGCGATCAGGTGATGATCGCCTTGCACGCGCGTCGCTCGGCGGCGTCGATTGCCGCCTGGGCCGCCGAACATCCGGGGCGCGGCCTGGCGGTGACCTTGACCGGCACCGATCTGTATCGCGACATCCAGTTCGACGCCGCCGCGCAGCATTCGCTGCAACGGGCGCAAATCCTGATCACGCTGCAGGAGAAGGCGCCTGAAGTGTTGCCGGCCGAGGTACGCGGCAAGGCGCGGGTGATCTATCAATCCACCTCGTCGCGGCAGACGCTGGAAAAATCCGGCCGGCATCTGCGCGCGCTGATGGTCGGCCATCTGCGCGAGGAAAAATCGCCCGAGACCCTGTTCGCCGTTGCTCGCCTGCTGGCACAGCGGCACGACATCCAGATCGACCATATCGGCGCCGGACTTGATCCGGCGCTGGCCGACGCGGCGCAAGCGACCATGCTGGCGGCGCCGAATTACCGCTGGCTTGGCGGCTTGCCGCATGAAACCGTGCGGCGCCGCATTCAGCGCGCGCATGTGCTGATCCACGCCAGCCGCATGGAAGGCGGCGCGCATGTCATCATCGAAGCGGTGGCCAGCGGCACGCCGGTGCTGGCGGCGCGAGTGGATGGCAACGTCGGCATGCTGGGCGAGGATTACGCCGGTTATTACGCCTGGAACGACGCCCCGGCACTGGCTGATCTGCTGCTGCGCTGCCGCCAGGATGCCGATTTTTTGAGCCGCCTGCTGGCGCAATGTCGCTTGCGCGCGCCGCTGTTTTCACCCACTGCCGAGCGCGCCGCGCTGCGGCAGGTTGTCGACGATTTACTGGAAAGTTGAATGCAAGCGCCTGAAACCCCCGTGGTACGCGACATTGTCCTGATCGGCGGCGGCCACAGCCATGCCGTGGTGCTGCACATGTGGGCGATGAATCCGTTGCCCGGCGCGCGCCTGACGTTGATCTGCACCGATACCGACACGCCGTATTCCGGCATGTTGCCCGGCTACATCGCCGGCCACTACACCTGCGACGATGTGCATATCGATGTCCGCCGCCTGGCCGAATTCGCCGGCGCGCGCTATTACCGCGATGAAGTCATCGGCATCGACCGTGATGCGCGAAAAGTGCTCTGCCGCGCGCGTCCGCCGGTGGCCTACGACGCGCTGTCGATCAACATCGGCTCGACGCCGAAGCTCGGCAACGTGCCCGGCGCCGATGCGCATGCGGTGCCGGTGAAGCCGATCCGCCAGTTCAACGAGCGCTGGCTGGCGCTGCTGGAGCGCGTGCGCAAGCACGCCGGCGTGACCACCGTGGCGGTGGTCGGCGCCGGCGCCGGCGGCGTCGAAACGGCGCTGGCGATGCAGTATCGGCTGCGCCGCGAACTGACCGCGCTGGGCCGCAATCCGGATGAGTTGCGCATGCATTTGCTGACTTCCGGCCCGACCATCCTGCCGACCCACAATGCCGCCGTGCGGCGCACTTTCGAGCGGGTGCTGGCGCAACGCGGAGTGGCGCTGCATATTGATGCGGAAGTGGTGCGGGTTGAAGCAAACCGGCTGCTGACCGCGCGCGGCGAGACGGTCGATGCCGATGAAATCGTCTGGGTGACCCAGGCCGGCGGCGCCACCTGGCTGGCCGGCACCGGTCTGGCTCTGGATGATGGCGGCTTCATCCGGGTGCGCGAGACGCTGCAAAGCGAAACCGACCCGCTGATCTTCGCCGCCGGCGATTGCGTCGCCTGGCCGGGTCGGCCGCTGGAAAAGGCCGGCGTGTTCGCGGTGCGCATGGGGCCGCCGCTGACGCAAAACCTGCGCCGCCTGTTGCTCGGCCAGCCACTGCAGGTTTACCAGCCGCAACGCCGCTGGCTAGCGTTGATCAGCACCGGCGACAAACATGCCATCGCCTCGCGTGGCGCGCTGTTCATGCAAGGCGACTGGGTCTGGCGCTGGAAAGACTGGATCGACCGCCGCTTCATGCTGCGTTTTTCCGAATTTCCGGCGATGGCCGAAATGCAGGCCAAGCCAGTTTCCGGTGAGCGTATTCCGCTCGACGAGTCGGAACAGACGCAAGCCATTTCAGCGTTGGCGATGCGCTGCGGCGGCTGTGGCGCCAAGGTCGGCGCCAGCGTGTTGTCACGCGCGCTGGCGCAGGTGCAGCCGATTGAACGTGACGATGTGCTGATCGGCCTGCACGCGCCCGACGATGCCGCCGTGCTGCGTGTGCCGCCGGGCAAGGCGCTGGTGCACAGCGTCGATTTCTTCCGCGCTTTCATCGACGATCCCTGGATTTTTGGCCGCATCGCCGCCAACCACGCGCTCGGCGATGTGTTCGCGATGGGCGCCGAGGCGCAATCCGCCACCGCCATCTGCACCGTGCCGCCGGGCCTGGAGGGCAAGGTCGAGGACACCTTGTTCCAGATGATGTCCGGCGCGGTGTCGGTACTTAACGAAGCCGGCTGCGCGCTGGTCGGCGGTCACACCGGCGAAGGCCGCGAGTTGGCGCTGGGTTTCGCGGTTAACGGCCTGATTGACGAGTCTCTGGCCGGGGTGATGACCAAGGGCGGCATGCGTCCCGGCGACGTGCTGATCCTGACCAAACCAATCGGCACCGGCACGCTGCTCGCCGCCCATGCCCAACTAAAGGCGCGCGGCCGCTGGATCGACGCCGCGCTGGCCTCGATGCAGGTTTCCAACCGCGCTGCCGTCGCCTGTCTGATCCAGCACGGCGCGCGCGCCTGCACCGATCTCACCGGCTTCGGCCTGCTCGGCCATCTGGTCGAAATGACCAAGCCTTCCGGCGTCGATGCCGAACTTGAACTCGACGCCCTGCCGCTGCTGGATGGCGCGCGCGAAACGGTGGCCGCCGGCGTGCTTAGCTCGCTGCAGCCGGCCAACACCCGTTTGCGGCGCGCGCTGAGCAACCAGGAAGCGGCAATGAATCACCCGAATTACCCGCTGCTGTTCGACCCGCAAACCGCCGGCGGCCTGCTCGCCAGCGTGCCGGAAGCGACCGCCGACGCCTGCCTGGCCGCCTTGCATGCGTTGGGTTACCCGCATGCCGTGCGCATCGGCCGGGTGCTACCGCAAGGCGATGCGCTGGCGCCGGTTCGGGTGGTGCTGTAACGACGGGTATTTCAAAATTCTCGCGCCGCAAGCGGATGTTTCTACTTCTTCCATCTATCTCGAACTGCCTAATCCATGAAATTTCTCGATAACTTTCCGTTTCCTCTGCTCATTGTGCTCACCGTTTTCATGCTCGGAGCGCCGTTTGTGCCGGAGCCGCATCTGGTGGAGAAGATGCGCATGTTGTCTGAAGGGACGTTGACCCGGCCTTTGGATATTTTTGATGTTTTCTGGCACTTGCTGCCGGCCGTGTTGCTTGCCTTGAAACTTTACCGGCGTCAGAAAAACACCGATTCCAAATGATTGCCGCTGTCCCGGGCTTTTGATTGACAGCGTCAGGGCGAATGCCAGAATATGAGAAACATTCTCATATAAGATATGGCTGATAGATGACCTCGCACGCGCAGTCCTTCCCCCTTCTTGGTCCCGGTTTGCGTGGTGCGCGGCGTCCGCGCGTGGCCATCGTCGGTCGCGCCGGCAGCGGCAAGAGCAGCATCTTCCGGGCGGCTTCGAGTACTTCGACACGGCATGAGCGTCTGGCTGGTGTTGGTCAGGCATATGAGGAATGTCTGGTCGAAGTCGGCATCGATCAGATTTCACTGGTCGCGCTGCCCTCCATCGACAGTTTTCATCATCTCGACACCGACTCGTCGGTGGTGCTGAAGTATCTCCTCTGGGGCGATAGCTGGCCGGCCATCGCGCGGCATGAAGCGCATCAGCCGGCGAGCCCCTTCGCCGCGCCCGACCTGTTGTTGATGGTGATGGATGCCACCGCGCTGGAACGCGATCTGGAACTGGCGCAGGAATTGATGCGGCTGGGCAAGCCGATGGTGTTTGCGCTGAACCGGATGGACGAGGCGCGCGCCAAGCGGCGCTTCATCAATGTGCGCGCGCTGTCGGCCAAGCTGGGCGCGCCGGTGGTGCCGACCATGGCGCACATGGGCATTGGTCTGGCGGATCTGTTTTCCACCGCGGTACGTGCCGCGCGAGAGGCGCGGTCGGGGCATGCACGCACCGAATCCTGCCCGATCAGCCCGCATATCACCGCCCAGTTGCGCGAAATCGGCGAGATCGCACGGCAGCCGGAGGTGGCCGCCGCGTTCGCCGCGCCGGAAAACCTGCTGACGCTGCAACTGGCTGAGAACAACGATTATTTCGCGCAGGAGTTGGCGGCGCATTTCCCCACCCAGCATGCCGCGTTGCTGGCTGCCCGTGCCGCCGCCGATGCTGCGCTGCCGCGCCCGCTGGCGGATGAAATCCATGCCGACCGACATCATCGCGCCGCACTTTGCTACGAGGCGGTGAGCCGACCGGGCGGCGAGGCGAGGCCGCCGCGCTGGCAAATCTGGGCCGATGACCTGTTTCTGCATCCGCGCTGGGGTTTCGTCGGCACCTTGGCGGTGTTTGCGTTGGTGTTGTTTTTTGTTTTCGAGGTCAGCGCCTTCCTCGACAGCCTCACCGTCGCGCGCATGATCGCCTGGGCCGAGCCGTGGCAGCCGACCGATCTTGGCGGCGTGCTTGGCCGCGCCGTACTGGATGGTTTCATCGGCCTCGCCGGCATCGTCATTCCCTACATGATTCCGCTGGTGGTGCTACTGGTGATACTTGAGGAGACCGGCATCATGCACCGCGTTGCCTTCGTCGTGGATCGCGGCTTCCATCGCCTCGGTTTGCACGGCGGTGTGGCATTGCCGTTCCTGATGGGACTCGGCTGCAATGTGCCGGCGCTGGCCGCCACTGCCGCCGTGACGCATGGTCGCGACCGCACTGTGGCGGCGTTGCTGATCACCTTTCTGCCGTGTTCGGCGCGCTCGGCGATTCTGCTCGCGCTGGGCGGCAAATACCTCGGCGGCTTCGGCGTCTTCGCGCTGTTCATGCTGGTGCCGATCGTCGTCAGCCTGGTTGGCAAGTTGCTCAAGCGGCGCTATCCGGAAACCACGCCGGGGATGATCCAGGAGATTCCCGCCTACGCCGTGCCAACCCTGAAAACCGTGCTGGCCAATACCTGGGAACGCAGCCGCGACATTGTCACCATTGTGTTGCCGCTACTGGTCGCGGGCAGCATCGTGCTGGCGCTGCTCGGCCATTACGGCGCCGATGCCTGGATCAATTGGGGCCTGACGCCAATCACCAGTTGGTGGCTCGGCCTGCCGGTAGTGCTCGGGGTGCCGATCCTGTTTGGCATCCTGCGCAAGGAGTTGTCGCTGCTGATGGTGTTCCAGGCGCTCGGCACGCAGGAGTTGGTCGGCGTCATGGACACCACACAGATCGTCACTTTCCTGGTTTTCCTGACCTTCTATGTGCCCTGCGTGTCCACTTTCGCGATGATGCTGAAACTGCTTGGCTGGCGCGAAGCAATGTACTCGATACTGCTCTCGATCGGCGTTGCGCTGGCGGTGGCGGCGGCGGTGCGTTGGCCGCTGGAATTGGTGAACAGTCTGGGCGCTGTAGGCTAGGATTCAGCCATCCATGCTGACTTGCATTCGCCGAGCCTGATGCCTTCGCCAAATATTCACTTGTATTTCCTTGCCTTGCTGGGTGGACTGTCTTTGTGTGTCCCTGTGATGGCAAACGCGGCGGCACATGCCGGTTCAACTTGGCAGATCAGCAATCGGGTGGTCATTGAACATGGCGTTTTGTCGATAGATCACA
>CAZUSF010000145.1:0-6507 GCA_964623355.1 uncultured Thiobacillus sp.
CGCCCTGCGCGGTGCAGAAATTGGCGCCGATCTGATGTTGAAAGCGACCAAAGTGGATGGCGTTTACACTGCGGATCCCAAGAAAGACCCAACGGCGACCCGCTACGAACAGCTTGGCTTTGATGAAGCCATCGCGAAGAATCTGGGCGTGCTGGATACCGCCGCATTTGCCCTGTGTCGAGAACAGAAACTGCCGCTTTGCGTATTCAGCATCTTCAAGCCGGGCGCGTTGCGGCGCGTGGTACTTGGCGAGCCGGAAGGCACCCGGGTCGTACTTTAAAGAGGAATGAAGCATGATTGCCGAGATCAAGAAAGCCGCTGAAGAAAAAATGAAAAAGTCCGTCGAGTCGCTCAAGGTCGACTTTGGCAAGGTACGCACCGGGCGCGCCACCACCGGCATCCTGGATCACGTCAAGGTCGATTATTACGGCTCCCCTACCCTGATCAGCCAGGTCGCCAACCTGACGCTGGTTGACGCACATACCCTGGGTGTCCAGGCCTATGAAAAGAACATGCTTGGCAAGATTGAGAAAGCCATTCGTGATGCCGACCTAGGACTGAATCCCTCCAATATGGGTGAAATGCTGCGCGTACCGATGCCGCCGCTGACCGAAGAGCGCCGCAAGGAACTGGTCAAACTGGTGCGTGGCGAAGCGGAAAACGGCAAGGTTGCCATTCGCAATATCCGTCGTGACGCCATTGCGCATCTGAAAGATCTGCTTAAAAACAAGGAGATCAGCGAGGATGACGAGCGTCGCGCCGCAGACGAAATCCAGAAACTCACCGACAAATACATCGCCGAGCAGGAAAAGCACCTGGCCGACAAAGAAAAGGACCTGATGGCGGTCTGAGTTTTCGGGCATATTGCCAGCCATCATGATCAAACGATTTTTCAGCTCAACCGCCGAAGTCCCTGATTCCGTTGAAGTTCCTCGCCATGTCGCAATCATCATGGACGGCAATGGGCGGTGGGCGAAAAAGCGTTTCCTGCCCCGCGTCGCCGGCCATGCCCAAGGTGTCGACCGGGTACGCGACATTGTTGAAGCCTGCATCGAACGCGGTATCGAATACCTGACCTTGTTCGCCTTCAGTTCGGAAAACTGGCGGCGTCCGCAGGAAGAAGTTTCGCGCCTGATGGAACTGTTTGTCATGGCGCTGGAGCGTGAAGTGACGCGCATGCATCGCAATGGCGTCTGTTTGCGCGTCGTCGGCGATCTGGCGCGTTTTGACCAGAACTTGCGTGATTTGATTCAACAGGGCGAAGCCCGCACTCAGGAAAACCATCGACTTACGCTCACCGTCTGCGCCAATTACGGTGGTCGCTGGGACATTCTCAACGCTGTCAACAACTGGCGTCGCGACAATCCGGACTCGGTTGAGTTGAGCGAAGAAGCGTTGTCACCTTATCTTTCGATGCACTACGCACCGGAACCGGATTTGTTCATTCGCACCGGTGGCGAGCAACGCATCAGCAATTTTCTGCTCTGGCAACTGGCGTATACCGAGTTGTATTTCACCGAGACGCTATGGCCCGATTTCGATGCCGAAAAGCTGGATCTGGCGATTGCCTCTTTCCGCAAACGAGAGCGCCGCTTCGGCCGCACCAGTGAGCAGCTTCTTGAGCGCTAAGCCAGCCAATTCTGGTCTGCAAGCCCGCATTGCCACCGCAGTGCCGCTGATCGCCGGCTTCCTCGCCGCGCTCTATTTAGCACCGCTGGCGTTATGGATTGGTCTGACCGGATTGGTTCTGTTCCTGGCCGCGCTGGAGTGGGGCAAGATGGCAGGCCTGAACAAGGTTGCCACGGTTTTTTATGCGCTGCTGACCGTCTCGATCAGCAGCGGTCTCAGTGTTGCCGCGCCTGATCTGGCTGAACCGTTTTATCCCGCGCTGCTGTTCTGGCTGCTGGCACCTATCCTGCTGGCGCGATTGGTGAAGATCCAACCGCCGGCAATGCATCTTTTGCTTGGTGTCATTGTCCTGGTTCCGACTCATCTCGGTATGGTCGCGCTGCGAGAAATCGGCCCGAATCTGCTGTTGATCGTGGTCGGCGTAGTTGTCATTGCCGATACTGCGGCTTACTTCGCGGGCCGCCAATTCGGCAAACACAAACTCGCGCCTAGCATCAGTCCGGGTAAAACCTGGGAAGGCGCGATTGGCGCCTGGCTGGCGATCACGGTTTACGCGCTTTTATTGTTCTTTTACGCACCCGACACCCTCCAGCTTGGTTGCTTGCCGCAAACATTGGCGCTGTTCTGGGGTCTGTTCGGGCTTTCCGTTCTGGGTGATCTGTTCGAAAGCACGCTGAAACGCCAGGCTGGCATCAAGGATAGCGGCAGTCTTCTACCCGGGCATGGCGGCATCTTGGATCGCATCGACAGCCTGACCGCCGTTTTGCCGGTCGCGGCGCTCTTCTGGATTTGGTTGAAATGACATTGCACGCACTCACGATACTCGGCGCTACCGGCACCATCGGCGTCAATACGCTTGATGTGGTGGCGAGACATCCGGACCGATTCCGCATCGTCGCGCTGACCGGACAAAACCAGATCGAAAAACTGGCGCAGCAATGTCGTCAGTTCAATCCACGCTATGCCGTAGTGCTGGAGTCCGACAAGGCGCTTGCCTTGCAAGCCATGCTGGCTGGCACGCAGACCGAAGTGCTGGTCGGCATGGAGGCGCTGGAGTTCGTCTCCAGCCTGCCGGAAGTTGATAGCGTGATGGCCGCGATTGTCGGCGCCGCCGGTTTGCGGCCGGCACTGGCCGCAGCGCGCGCCGGCAAGCGGGTGTTGCTGGCAAACAAGGAAACCCTGGTCATGGCCGGGCGTTTTTTCATGCAAGCCGTGCATGATCACAATGCCACGTTGTTGCCGATCGACAGTGAGCACAACGCCGTCTTCCAGTCCATGCCGGCCACCTTTTTCAATCATGGCAGCGACCGAAATCTGGCCCGGCATGGTGTGCGCCGGGTACTGTTGACCGCCTCCGGCGGACCGTTTCGCACGCGCGAACTCGACACACTGAAAGACATCACGCCGGAACAAGCCGTCGCGCATCCGAATTGGGTCATGGGCAAGAAAATCTCGGTCGATTCCGCCACCATGATGAACAAGGGGCTGGAAGTCATCGAGGCGCACTGGCTGTTCAATGCCCCGCCGGCGCAAATTGAAGTCGTCATTCACCCGCAAAGCATCGTGCACAGCATGGTCGAGTATTTCGACGGTTCGGTGCTGGCGCAGCTTTCCAACCCGGATATGCGGACGCCGATTGCGCATTCGCTGATCTATCCGGAGCGGATCGAAGCCGGCGTCAATTGGCTGGATCTGGCCAAGATCGGCACGCTGACCTTCGAAGCGCCTGATCTGCGCCGCTTTCCTTGCCTTGGCCTGGCCTATCAGGCGCTTGCCGCCGGCGGCGCTGCGCCCGCCATGCTGAATGCCGCCAACGAGGAAGTCGTGGCCGCTTTCCTCGACAAGAAGATTCCCTATCTGGCGATTGCCGCTACGCTGGACGGTATGTTGCAACGCCTGGCCGAGCAACCCGCCGAGTCGCTGGATGATTTATTGGCAGCCGATGCTGCAGCCCGCATCACGGCACGGGAACTGATGGCGGAAAATTACGCCAATCAAGCATGACAACCCTGCTCGCTTTTGTGGCCACCTTGGCCATCCTGATCATTTTTCACGAATTCGGCCATTACGCGATCGCCCGCCTGGCCGGCGTCAAGGTGCTCCGGTTTTCTGTTGGTTTTGGCAAAGTCATCCTGCAACGAACCGATCGTCACGGAACTGAATGGGCGCTGGCGGCGTTCCCGCTCGGCGGTTATGTGAAGATGCTGGACGAGCGCGAAGCCCCGGTTGAGTCTGCATTACTTGGCGAGACCTTCAATCGCAAATCCCTTGGTGCGCGGTCCGCGATTGTGGCAGCCGGACCGATTGCCAATTTCCTGCTCGCCATCCTGCTGTTCTGGGCGCTGTTCATGACCGGCGTGCCGATACTCAAACCTGTCCTCGATGCACCGCCGCATGGCACACCAGCGGCGCTGGCTGGTATCCAGACAGGCGATCAGGTGACTGCGTTCAATGGCGAGAAAGTCGAGAGTTTTCAGGATCTGCATTGGCTTTCCCTGAAATATGGCCTCAGCAACGATGAACTCAGCATCGAAACCGTCGATGCCAGGGGGTATCTGGCGCAGCGCTCACTGGTGGTGCTGGAGAGAGATGAAACATTCGAGCAAGCGCCGCTGAAGGCGCTCGGCCTGCTGCGTTATATGCCGCCATTGCCGCCGATTCTGGCGCAACTGACGCCGGGTGGACCTGCCGCAAGCGCGGGTCTGCAATCGGGTGATTTGATTCTCGCAATCAACAATCAAGCAGTCGGTGAATGGAATGACGTCGTTAATCGCGTCCGACAATCGCCTAATCTCGGTTTGCGCTTCAGCGTTGAACGCCAAGGCACTCAGCTTGAGCTCATGGTGAGGCCGGAAGCGGTGGGCGCCAACGGAGAAACCGGGCGCATTGGCGCGGCGCCGGCAATCGATCCTGCCTTATTCGCCCCTTATCAGGACGAAGCACGCTATGGCCCGATCGAATCAATGTCCCGTGCACTCAGCCGAACCTGGGAACTCTCCATCTTCAGTTTGCAGATGCTGGGCCGCATGCTGATTGGCGAAGCCTCACTGAAAAACCTGTCCGGACCGATCACCATCGCCGATTACGCCGGACAATCCGCCGAGAGCGGCGCCGCCAGTTTCATCGCCTTTCTCGCCTTGGTCAGCATCAGTCTCGGTGTGTTGAATCTGCTGCCCGTGCCGTTATTGGATGGCGGGCACTTGCTGTATTATTTCGTCGAATTTTTGACCGGAAAACCTGTCTCGGAACGGATTCAAGAGATAGGTCAACGCATTGGCATCGGCTTACTTGGCATGCTGATGTTCTTCGCACTTTTCAACGACCTGCAACGACTCTTCGTCGGGTAATCGCCTCCATGTTTTCTTTTCGCCTGCGTCCGCTTTCTCCTGCCATGCTTGCCTTGGCTCTGTTGTCATCGCCAGCTCATGCCTTTGATCCATTTCAGATCAAGGATATTCGAGTGGAAGGCATTCAACGCACCGAGGCTGGCACGGTGTTCAGCTACCTGCCGATCAAGGTCGGCGAGACCCTGACGCCGGCGCGCGCATCGGAAGCGATCAAAGCGCTCTATGCCACCGGCTTTTTCAAGGATGTCCGCCTGGAAGCCAACAACGAGGTATTGGTGGTGACCGTGGAAGAGCGGCCGGGCATCGCCAGCGTCGATTTCTCCGGCATGAAGGAATTTCCGAAAGAAGACATGCAGGCCGGACTCAAGCAATTGGGGCTTTCCGATGGCCGCATTCTGGACAAATCGCTGCTCGACAAAGCGGAGCAGGAACTGACTCGCCAGTATTTCAACCGCGGCATGTATGCGGTGCAGGTTAAAGCCACCACGACACCGCTGGAGCGCAACCGAGTCGCGGTCAACTTCGAGGTCAACGAGGGCGAAGTTGCCCGCATCCGCAGCATCAATATTGTCGGCGCCAAGGCTTTTTCCGAGAAGAACCTGCTCAAACTGTTCAATCTGAGAACCCCCGGCATGATGACCTGGTGGAACAAGAACGATCAGTACTCGAAGCAAAAACTGTCGGGTGATCTGGAAACCTTGCGCTCGCATTACCTGAACCAGGGTTACCTCGAATTCAACGTTGAGTCGACCCAGGTATCGATCACGCCAGACAAGAAGGACATCTACCTCACCATCAATATCCAGGAAGGCGAACGCTACACGGTGAGCGACTTCAAGTTCGCCGGTGACCTGCCGGTGCCCGAGGCGGAATTGAAGAATCTGGTCAGCCTGAAAGTCGGCGATGTCTTTTCTCGCGAACGCCTCAATGAGTCCACCCGCAATATCGGCGATCGCCTGGGCAACGAGGGGTTTGCCTTCTCCAACGTCAATGCGGCGCCCGAGATCGACAAGGAAAAACGTACTGCCAATTTCACCTTCCTGGTTGATCCGGGCCGCAAGGTGTATGTCCGTCGCATCAACGTCAGCGGCAATACGCGGACCAAGGATGAAGTCGTGCGGCGTGAAATGCGGCAGATGGAAGGCGCCTGGTATGCCGCCGACAAGATCAATCGCTCGCGCGTGCGGGTCGAACGTCTGGGCTACTTCAAGGAAACCACGGTTGAAACACCGCCGGTGCCGGGCACCACCGACCAGGTCGATGTCAATGTCAACGTCACCGAGCAGCCCACCGGCAACATCCTGCTGGGCGCCGGTTTCTCAAGTTCGGATGGCCTCGTTCTTTCCGGCTCGATCGCACAGAACAATCTGTTCGGCAGCGGTAACCGCCTGTCTGCCCAGATTAATAGCGGCAGCATCAACAAGGTGTATTCCGTCTCTTTCACCAATCCCTACTTCACTCCGGATGGGGTTAGCCTGGGTTATGACCTTTATCGCCGCGATGTGAATACCGAGAGCCTGGACAGTGTCGC
>CAZUSF010000146.1:0-6493 GCA_964623355.1 uncultured Thiobacillus sp.
TCTTCATGAAAGCCGTTGCCCCACCAGGCGCCGCAGTAATAGGTGCGCGCCGTGCCGTTGATTTCTCGCTGCCGCGCCTGCGCCGCAACGCCGGCCAGGGTGAACAGCGGATGGTGATAGGTCATGCTGGCGATGACTTTGTCGGGATTGATGCGTTCGCTGGCATTCAGCGTGACGCAGACGGTTTCCGGCATGGTTGTTGATGAACTTGCCGACCCATCCAGGTCTTGCAGGATGTTCATGTCGTAAGTCAGGCAGACGCGGCCACCGGGGCCTTCCGGCATCAGGTAATTCCACGCCGCCCAGGCGAGTTTGCGTTTCGGCAGCAGGTTGGTATCGGTATGCAAAACGGCTGCGTTGGCCTGATACGGAATCGCGCTCAGCACCTCGCGTTCCGCCTGGCTTGGATCAGCCAGCAGCGCCAGCGCCTGGTCGCTGTGACAGGCGAGGAAAACCGCGTCGAAGCGCTCTCTGCCGTCGGCCAGATGCAGATCGACGTAATCGGCGTGCCGGGTCAGCCGGCGCACCGGCGTATTCAAGCGGACTTGCTGCCGGAACGGGGCAATCAGGCGTTCGACATAAGTGCGCGAACCGCCTTTGATGGTGCGCCACTGCGGCCGGTCGGTGACCGACAGCAAGCCATGATTGATGAAGAAGCGGATGAAGAAACGTGCCGGAAAATCGAGCATCAGCGCCGGATCGGTCGACCAGATCGCAGCGCCCATCGGCAGGATGTAGTAATCGCGGAAATGCCGGCCGTAACCGCCCTGGTCGAGATAGTCACCCAGGCTGAGTTCAGCGCTGCCAAGTTCGTCGCCCGCTTGTTCGATATCAGCAAGCAGCTTCGGCGCCTCGCGGTTGAAGCGCATGATGTCGCTCAACATGCCCCAGAAGCGCGGTTTCAACAGATTCGCACGCTGCGCGAACAGGGCGTTCAATGAGGTGCCGTTGTATTCCAGGCCGCTGCGCTGGCAAGACACGGCAAAGCTCATGTCACTCGGCTGGCTGGCCACGTCGAGTTCGGCGAGCAACTCGGTAAAACGCGGGTAAGTGCGGTGATTGAACACGATGAAGCCGGTATCCACCGCATAGTGTTTGTCGCCGAGCTGCACATCATGCGTATCGACATGGCCGCCGACGTGGCTGCCCGCCTCGAACAGCGTGATTTCATGTTCCGGATGCAGATGATGCGCGGCAGTCAGGCCCGCGATACCGCTACCGATAATGGCAATTTTCATGCTGTCTCCCGACTTTCGGTTTAACGCTTGTGCCAGGGCACGAAGGCGCTGCTGCGGCTTGCCAATCAATCATGTTCTACGCACCAGTTTCTTGCGCGCATCGAGCATCTTGTGCAACGACTCAAGCAAGCGCTTGTCGTCCGGCGCGACGGCAGATTCGAAGCTTTCCACCCGTTTGCCGGCATGATCGATCAGGTACTTGTGGAAATTCCACGCCGGCTTCTGCTGCGTGCGCCGCTCCAGCTCGGCGTAGAAGGCATTGCGCTGCTTGCCGACGACATGCGATTTCTCCAGCATCGGAAATTCGACGTTGTAGGTCAGCCGGCAGAAGGCGGCGATCTTCTTGCTGTCGCCGGGTTCCTGGTTGCCAAAGTCGTTCGACGGAAAACCGAGCACCACCAGCCCCTGGTCCTTGTATTTGCGATTCAGCGCCTCCAGCCCGCCGTACTGGTCGGTGAAACCGCAATAGCTGGCGGTGTTGACCACCAGAATCACCTTGCCCTGGTACTGGCAAAGGTTCTGCGGCGAGCCGTCCTGCAGACTCGGGAAACTGTGGCGCAACAGCGGCGGACATTCCTTGGCCGCCACCTGCGCGCTCCAGACTGCCGCGATGAGCAGCAGCAAGGACATCATCCAGAAATGGGGATGCAGGCTTACAATGGACAAACGATGCGTTTTCATGATTATGTCCTGGACAATAAATCAGTAGAACGTAAGATAGATGTACAAAAAAAGCTTGTCAATCTATTTGTCCAGGACAGAACAAATGAACCAACCCCTGAATTCGGCTTTATCCATTAGTGCCGTGGAACGCGAAACCGGACTTTCGAAAGATGTCCTGCGGAAATGGGAAACCCGTTACGGCTTTCCCAGCCCGCTACGCGACAGCCTGGGAGAACGCGCCTATCCGTTGCCCCAGGTTGACCGTTTGCGTCTCATCAAACGCTTGATGGATAAGGGCATGCGACCATCCCGTCTGGTCAACGAGAGTGATGAAAACCTGAATGCGCTGGCCCTCGCCAGCCAGTCCCCGCAGATCAGCAACGAAGATGGCGACGTCGAAAAACTGACCCTGGAAAAACTGCGCAAGCAAGACCCGAGCGGCTTGCGGCAACTGTTGTATCGCGAATTAATGCGCCAAGGCATTCAGCATTTCGTCCAGGACACATTAATACCCCTCAACCACGCCATCGGTGAAGCCTGGGCCAGCGGCAAACTCGGCATTCACGAAGAACACGTGTATTCCGAAGCGGTACAGGGGCTGTTGCGCGAAACCATCGCGAAACTCGCCGATAACCAGGGCAGACCGCGTGTTTTGATGACCACGCTACCGGATGAGCAACACGGCCTCGGCCTGCTGATGCTGGCGGCGCTGCTGTCGCTGCGCGGCGCCTACTGCATCTCGCTCGGCATCCAGACGCCGGTGCAGGATATTGTCGAAGCCGCCACGGCACATCGCGCGGACGTGGTTGCCCTCTCTTTCAGCAACGCCTATCCGCAACGCCGCATCCTGCCGGCGCTGGAAGAACTGCGGCAGCGACTCGATGGCGAAGTCGAAGTCTGGGCCGGCGGCGCCGGCTGCGCCCGCCTGCATAGCGTCCCCAGCACCAATATCCAGCTGATGGCCGACATTGAGCAAACGCTGACGGCGCTGTCCAGCTGGCAAAGTCCGACAGGCTCCGAGGCGGCGGGTTGAAGTCGGCGGGGTTTTGTCCGGATTAATTGACCCAACCCGCCACGGACTTCAACAACAGGCGTTGTTCTGGCTTGTATTGGCGCTATCGAACGGCAAGCCGCCGCCACAGCCGGCGAAGATACCGAAATGGCGGCTGAAATCGCCGATGAACTCGAAATGCGCGGCAAAGCGGCTGTCATGCAGCATGCGCCAGGTGTTGCCGCAGACCGGGAAGACGCGACCAGCTTCAATGGCATGGTGTTTATCCAGCGTGAACATCCGTTCGTGGTTCGGGATGCCGCCGCGATAGATCACCGCCTGACCGTAGTCCTCGCAATCCGGCTCCAGCGCGTCCAGCTTGAACAACCGGTAGGTGGCGGAATAGAACTGGATGCCTTCGGTGCGCGCGGCCAGCGCCGGGTCGGTGATGGCAATCGGCCGATCTTCCACCAAGCGCGGATCGCCGAAACCATGCCGCCGCGCCAGATGCTGGAAGTCGTTCCAGTACAGCGCGCCGCCAAGGCATTCGCCATACAGCACCGGGTCATTGCGCAACGTCGACGGCACGCGACGGTCGGCGTAGACATCGGAGAAGTAGAACTCGCCGCCCGGCTTCAATAAACGATGCACCTGGCGCAATACCGCGTCCTTGTCGGGTGACAGGTTGACGACGCAGTTCGATACCACGACGTCGAAGCTGGCATCCTCCAGATCCAGCGCATCCAGGCGCTCGATGTAACCAAGGCGGAAATCGACGTTGTCGCGCGAAAAACCGAAGGCTTCACGGTGGAACGTGCGGTGTTTGGCGGCGACTTCCAGTTGTTCCTCGGTCATGTCGACGCCAACCACCTGGCCGGTTTCGCCAACCATCTGCGCCAGCGCGTAGACATCGCGGCCGGAACCGCAGCCCAGATCGAGCACTTGGCAGCCCTCCAGCAGCGCAGGCGCAACCAGGCCGCAACCGTAGTAGCGCGACATCACTTCCGGGTGGATGCGCGCCAGCAGCGGCTTCAGCCATTCCGGCATCTGGCTGGCATCGCAACAGGCGGAAGTGCGCAGGTCGGCCGTGCTCTGCAGTTGGCGGCCGTAATAGTCTTTGACGAGTTCATGCATGGCAGTTTTCTAAAGTACGTTGATGGAATGCGGCGGGCGAAATGCCGCCGGCAGATGAATCAGGTCTTCGGGTCGGTCGATGTCCGGCAGCGTGTCAAGCACAGCGACGCGCCAGCCCAGCGCCGCCATGCGCGCCAGCGTCAATTCGGCGACCTGCGCGGTGCTCCACGGCATGTCTTCAAACAAGCTGGCGGCATGGGTTTTCAAGCCAAGCAGCAGATAACCGCCATCCTGTGCCGGCAGCATCACTGCATCATGGCTGTGTTTGTTGTCATGCAACGCGGCGGCCGCGGCGCGCAAATGCTGAACGCTCAGCGCCGGGCAATCGGCGCCGATCAGCAACACGTTCTGGCCGCAGGCCAGTCCGCGTTGAGCGGCGCGTGACATGCGCTCGCCCAGATCGCCGTCGCCCTGATCGCTGGTTTCGCAGCCGGCGGGGAGTGAGATGTTCTGCCAGTCCGGATGCGTCGGCGCCGGGCTGGCACAGAGTTCCAGGCTGCCGACATCGGCTGCACTGGCGATGTTCAACGCGTGTTGCAGCATGCGGCGCGCCAGTTCCGCCGCACCGTTGGCGCCCAGCGCCGGAATCAGGCGCGTCTTCACCCGGCCGGCGACCGGCGCTTTGGCGAACAGGATGATGCGGGTGGTTGTCATGTCCCTCTCCCGCGCTGCCGCGCACCCCTCCCCCGCTTGCGGGGGAGGGGCCGGGGGAGATGGAAACCGTTACGCGACATCGGGCTGAAGAAACATCCGGGCTAGTAACGCGCCGCCAGCCGCTCTACCGGCACTCCGCGCCAGTAGTCGAAGCGCAGCCGCCACATCAGCAGGATGGTGCGCCAGACGCCATGTTGTTCCCAGCGCCGGCCGGAAGTGACCACCCGCTCGCGCAAACAGGCCGGCGGGCCGAGCCGCTTCAGGCGTTTTGACAATTCGATGTCTTCCATCAGCGGCTGCTCGGGATAACCGCCTGCGGCGTCAAAAGCTGCGCGGGTCATGAACATCGCCTGATCGCCGGTGGCAATGCCGGTCAGCCGCGAGCGTCGGTTCATCATGCCGGCAACCACGCGCAACATCGCCGGGCGGCCGCTGATCTCGACATCGAAACGGCCCCAGAGCTGGTTCTGCAATGCGTCCAGGATCAGGCTGTCGGCCTGCGCCGGCAGACGTGTGTCGGCATGCAGGAACAGCAACGCATCGCCGCTCGCGGCCGCCGCGCCGGCATTCATCTGGCGCGCCCGACCGCGCGCGCTGTTGATCACCTGATCCGCGTCGACACTGGCCAGCAATGCCGTGGCATCGATGCTGCCGCCATCGACGACGATCAACTCGTGGCCGGCCGCGCGCAACGGTTGCAACGCGGTCAAGGTGGCGACGATGCCGGAGGCTTCGTTCAGCGCCGGCAGGATGATCGACAGCTTCATCCGCACATCCCAACATGTGTTGCATCACGCCATCGTTTTTCCATCATCTTGCCGCCATTGCGTCAATTCATCCGTCGTCCTGGCTCATCAGGTCGAGCTTGGACCTTGTTCATGCTATTCATGAAATTCATCCCAAGGGTTGATCAAGGTGATGCCGGCCGCCTCGAAATCCTGGATATTTCTGGTAACGAGCGTGGCGTGGTGGGCAAGGCAGATGGCTGCAATCTGTGCATCGGCAAGTGGCATCGTGCGTCCTTCACGTTCGCACCGAGCCAGCAATCTGCCTGTTATTGCGGCTGCCTCGCCATCATAGGGTGCGACTTGGCCGGCGAAATCATCGTCCAGCATCTCAATTAAATGTGCATTGAGTTCTCGTTGACGCTTGCCGACAGGCAGTCGCTCGATGCCATAGACCAACTCCTGCACCGTCACGCTGGTGAGCCAGAGCTGGCCAGCATCTTGCGCATCCACCCAGCGCAAGACCGTTGGCGTCGGTTCGGCGCGCATCAGTTCAGACACCACGTTGGTATCCAATACGATCATGTTGTAGAACCGCCTTCAAACCGCGCCTGGCGCGCGGTATCGGTACGTGCCGACAAATCGAGTTCGACGCCACCCTCAGCCGCGAATCGAGCGTGTATGCGGCTGCCTAAGCCACGGTCGGATTTGGGTGACGTTACCGCCTCGCGCAGAATTTCACGTACCTCCGCCTCCATTGATCGACCATGACGGGCAGCCAGCGTGCGCAATTTGTCTTTGACGGCGGAATCCAGGTTGCGGATGGTCAGGGTATTCATGGTGGCCTCAGAAAAGCATACATTGCTGTCAATGCTAGCAATTTTTCGGAAATCAGGAAGCATTGAGTCATTTGGGATGCGGAAATTACCGATGTTCCGTTTTTGATAGTGCCGGCAGGATGATCGACAGCTTCATCGTGCGCGGTTCAGTCCGTTCACGGGGTTGAGTCGGTTCAATTTCCAGTCGTAATCGAGGAATTCGATGTCGGCCCGGCCTTCCAGAAGTTGACGTTTTTGCGCCGAGCTCAA
>CAZUSF010000147.1:0-4006 GCA_964623355.1 uncultured Thiobacillus sp.
GCGCGCTGTTCCGGCGTCATCCGGCTGTGCGTGGTGCTGGCCGGATGCGTGATGGTGGTGCGGGTATCGCCCAGGTTGGCGGTGATCGACATGACCTGGGTCGAGTCGATGACTTTCCAGGCAGCTTCCTTGCCGCCCGCCAGTTCAAACGCCACGATGCCACCGCCAGTGGTTTGCTGGCGCATCGCCAACCCATGCTGCGGGTGCGACGGCAGGCCGGGATACAGCACGCGATCAACTTTCGGATGCGCTTCCAGCCAGATCGCCAGTTCCAGCGCATGCGCGGAATGGGCCTGCATGCGCAGACTCAGGGTCTCCAGACCTTTCAGCAACACCCAGGCATTGAACGCCGACAGCGTCGGGCCAGCGGTTCGAAGGAACGTGTAGACGCCTTCCATCAATGCCTTCTGGCCCAGCACCGCGCCCCCCAGCACCCTGCCCTGCCCATCAAGATATTTGGTCGCAGAATGGATGACGATATCGGCGCCCATTTGCAACGGACGCTGCAAAACCGGTGTGCAGAAACAGTTATCCACCGCCAGCCAGGCGCCGACGTCATGCGCGATGTCGGCCAACGCACGGATGTCGCTGACTTCGGTCAACGGGTTGGAGGGCGACTCGACGAAAAACAAACGCGTATTCGGTTTGACGGCGGCGCGCCATTCGGCCGGATCAGTCGGTGAAACAAACGTCGTTTCAATGCCGAAGCGGCCCAGGATGTTCTGAAACAACTGCACGGTGGAACCGAAGATTGAACGCGAAGCGACAACATGCTCGCCGGCCTTCATCAAGCCCATCACGGTGGCCAGAATCGCCGCCATGCCGGAGGCAAAAGCGACGCACCGCTCGGCGCCTTCCATCGCGGCAAGGCGTTCCTCGAACATGTTGACGCCGGGATTGGTAAATCGCGCGTAGATCGGACCGGGTTCGGCACCGGAAAAGCGAGCCGCTGCTTCCGCCGCGCTGCCGAAGACGAAGCTTGAAGTGAGATACATCGCCTCCGAGTGTTCCTGGAACTGGCTGCGCTGGGTGCCGGCGCGCACTGCCAGCGTATCGGGATGCAAACCTTCCAGATTCATGATGAGGCCGCCAGATTCAGGTCCAACTGCCGCGTTGCCGGCGCTGGTGTCATCGGAATATCGCCATTGCGCTGGCCTTCCAGGCGCGCCAGATAGGCTTCGGTGACATCGCCGGTGACATAGCAACCGTCGAAGCATGACGCATCAAAGGCCTCGATTGCCGGGTTGACCGATTGAATGGCGGCAATCAGATCGGACAAGTCCTGGTAGACCACCGCATCGGCGCCGATTTCCTGCGCGATTTCGGCATCAGTGCGGCCATTTGCCAGCAGTTCGTTGCGCGTCGGCATGTCGATGCCATAGACGTTGGGGTAGCGTACCGGCGGACTGGCAGAGGCAAAATACACCGCAGTGGCGCCGGCATCGCGTGCCATCTGGATGATTTCCCGGCTGGTGGTGCCGCGCACGATGGAGTCGTCCACCAGCAACACATTCTTGCCCTTGAATTCGAGCGGCATGGCGTTCAACTTCTGGCGCACCGATTTCTTGCGTGAGGCCTGGCCGGGCATGATGAATGTCCGACCGATGTAGCGATTCTTGATGAAGCCTTCGCGATAATCGAGGCCAAGTTTGAAGGCCAGTTGCAACGCAGAGGGCCGACTGGTGTCAGGGATTGGCACCACAACATCGATTTTCAGATGACTGAAATCGCGTTTGATCTTTTCTGCCAGAAACTCGCCCATGCGCAAGCGGCTTTCGTAGATCGAGGTGCCATCCATCACCGAATCCGGGCGCGCGAAATAAACAAATTCGAAAATACACGGCGTAAAGCGTGCCGTTGGGGCGCAATTGCGACTGAAAAATTCACCGCGCGAATCGACCAGAATCGCCTCACCGGGCGCCACGTCGCGCACCACCAGGTACCCCATCGCCTCGATGGCGACGCTTTCCGAGGCCACGATCCATTCCGGCCCCTCCGGTGTATCCATGCGGCCGATCACCAACGGCCGAATGCCATTGGGATCGCGGAACGCCAATAACCCATAGCCGGCGATCATCGCCACCACGGCATACGCCCCCTTGCAACGCCGATGCACGCCAGCTACAGCGGTGAACACGTCATCAACTTTCAGGCGATGGCCCTGCACCGCTTCCTGCAATTCGTGCGCCAACACATTGAGCAGCACTTCCGAATCGGAACCGGTATTCACATGGCGCAGATCGTCCATGAACAATTCCTGCTGCAGCGCCTCGGTATTGGTCAGGTTGCCGTTATGGCTCAACACGATGCCGAACGGCGAATTGACATAGAACGGCTGCGCTTCCGCTGGGCTGGCGGCGCTGCCGGCGGTCGGGTAGCGAACATGCGCAATGCCGATGTTGCCGACCAGATTGCGCATATCGCGGGTTCGAAACACATCGCGCACCATGCCCAACTGCTTGTGCATATGGAACATGCTGCCTTCCATGGTGACGATGCCGGCGGCATCCTGGCCGCGATGCTGCAACAACTGCAAACCGTCATAGAGCAACTGGTTGACGATTTGATGCGAGTAAATGCCGACGATGCCACACATGTCGATTGCCCTTAGTAACGAATCAGTGCTGCCAGAACCGGCGGCGATCAGGGGTGAAGATGCTTGCCTTGAATTGCAGCGCTTCGCATCTCAGCGGACGCGGCGTGGACAGGCTGGCCATGTTGAACTCGATCCTCATGGTCCAAGCAAGACCGGGCTGAAACCCTTGGCCTTGAGTTTGGCCTGCATTTCCAGTGCCCGCTCTTGCTGCGGCAGGGGGCCGATACGGACGCGGTACTGACCATTCGTGCTCACCATCACCACATTGAAACCCGCTGCGACCGCCTTGGCATGCAATTGACGCGCATTTGATTCATTGGTGAATGCGCCCAGTTGAAGAAAATAGCCTTGTGCAGCAAAGGTGGAATCGGGCTTCAGCTTGGGCTTCTCCTCAGTCTTTTGCTCAGCCTTCAAGACGGGATTGGCTTCGGTTTTTGCCTGCGTTCTTGCATTAACTTCCGGCTTCGCTTCCGGTTGGACCTTCTCTGCCGTTGCTGCTTTGGTAGATTCGGCTTGGGTTGAATCAACCTTGACCGAAGCGGAAGTCGGCGATGTGCCATTCACCGCAGTCGGTTCCGCGGGTACGGGGGCCGGCTGCTCAGCAGTCGGGGTCGCTTGCACCGGTGGCGCCAAGGCTGGCGCAGTCTCAAACGGCGAATCCTGGGCTGGAATCCGGATATCGACATCCGGTCCCAATGGCTTCGGTTCGCTATCAAACAACATCGGCAAGATGACCACGACGGTCAGCGCGATGGCGACCGCGCCCACCAGGCGCCGCCGAGCACGACGGCGCAATGCAAGCTCATCCTGAGTCACGACAAGTTCAGCCATTACGGTGCAGTTCCATCTTGGGTCCAGCCATGCATTTCAAAGACGGCTCATTTCCATCACCGCAGCCACGGTATGGAACGAACCAAAGGCCAGGATTGTATCAGCCGGCCCCGCCTCAACGCATGCCGCTCGCCAGGCTTGCGCCACGCTTGTGTGTTGTTCGCAAGCACAGCCAGCGCCCTTGAGCAGATTGGCCAGGCCGCCGGCATCAAGGCCGCGCGGCGTGTCCAGACCAGCAACATGCCAATACTGGATATGCGCTTTCAAAGCCTGCACGACAGCAGCGACATCCTTGTCCGCCAGCATCGCGCAAACCGCGATCACCTTCCCGCCTGGCGGTAGATCAGCCAGATTGGCTGCCAGCGCGCGCGCCGCATGCGGATTGTGTGCAACATCGAGAACCTGCAACGGCTGTCGTCCGATGATCTGAAACCGGCCCGGTTGTCGCGCCGACGCCAGCCCCGTGCGCAATGCATTCATGCTCACCGGCAAACGCAGATGCAACGTCGACAGCGCCGCCACCGCACAGGCTGCATTGGCATATTGGTGGCGCCCTGGCATGGCCAAAGGCGGCAGGGC
>CAZUSF010000147.1:4106-6325 GCA_964623355.1 uncultured Thiobacillus sp.
CTCCAGCCGACCTCGCCGACATTGCCCAGTTCGACGCGAATTTCCACCCCGACTCGCAGCAACTGCGCACCAACAGCCTCCACTTGCGCCAGCAGAGTGGACGGCGGATCCGTATCACCGCAAATCGCCGGCTTGCCGGTTCGATAAATGCCGGCTTTCTCGAAACCAATCGCTTCCCGGGTATCGCCAAGAAACTGCTGGTGGTCGAGATCGACGCTGGTCACTACAGCGCAATCCGCATCCCAGACGTTGACCGCATCAAGCCGTCCGCCGAGACCAACTTCCAGCACCGCCACATCCAGTTTGGCGCGTTGAAACAGCCACATTGCCGCCAGCGTGCCTTGCTCGAAGTAGGTCAAAGGCACATCGCCACGCGCCTGCTCGACAGCGGCCAGTGCCTGGCACAAGTCGGCATCACTCGCCTCGGCGCCATCCAGATGCACCCGCTCGTTATAACGCAACAGATGCGGTGACGAATAACAACCAACGCGATAGTTGGCCGCACGCAACACCGCTTCCAGATAAGTGCAGACCGATCCCTTGCCATTCGTGCCGCCAACCGTAATCAGCGGGAAAGTCGGATGCAGCGCAAGCCGATCGCGCACCAGCGCCACCCGATCCAGACCCAGGACGATCGCTTCCCGGTTGCGCGATTCAAGATGCTGCAACCAGGCTCCAAGCGTGGCGGGATAACTCAATCCGATTTACGCCAGCACATGATCAAATCCGGGCTTATTGAACCGGCGACTTGCGCATCAGTTGAGCACACAGACGAGCCAGTGCCGGCTTCATTTCGCGCCGGTCGATGATCAAGTCGATCGCACCGTGCTCGACCAGAAATTCGGACCGTTGAAAACCTTCCGGCAGGGTTTCGCGAACAGTTTGCTCGATCACGCGTGGACCGGCAAAACCGATCAGCGCTTTCGGTTCGCCGACAATGATGTCGCCCAGCATGGCGAAACTGGCCGACACGCCACCCATGGTCGGATCGGTCAAAACGGAAATGAACGGCAGCCGATTGGCGGACAACTGGGTCAGCGCCGCCGAGGTCTTGGCCATCTGCATCAGCGAATTGAGGCCTTCCTGCATGCGCGCGCCACCACTGGCGGCAATGCAGATAAAGGGTTTCTTGCCACGAATGGAGGCCTCCACCCCGCGCACGAAACGTTCGCCGACCACCGAGCCCATCGAGCCGCCCATGAAACGGAATTCAAACGCCGCCGCCGTCACCGGCAAGTCGAGCATGCGGCCTTCCATCACCACCAGTGCATCCTGCTCATCAGTGGACTTGACCGCCTCAGTCAGACGGTCGGGATAGCGTCGGCTGTCCTTGAACTTGAGGATATCGACGGGCAAGACATTGGCGCCGATTTCATTGCGACTACCCTCATCCAGCAACATCTCCAACCGTTGCCGAGCACCGACACGATTGTGATATCCGCAGTGCGGACAGACATGCATGTTGTTTTCCAGATCAGCCGCATACAACACCGCCTCGCAGCTCGGACACTTGCTCCACAGGCCTTCCGGCACCACCTTCTTCGCAGTTTCACGCCGCTTGATCTTGGGAGGAATCAGTTTCTGGAACCAGCTCATGGGTGTCTCCTTAAGAAACGCCGCTTAGCGGCGCTTGACGCTCCCCTCGCCCGCAAGCGGGAGAGGGGCTGGGGGAGAGGGGGATGGGCAAAGCCCATCAGTTATCCATTGCGGCGCGCACGCCGGCGACAAAGTTCTTCACGTTATCCAGCATCGCCTCGGGTGCCGATTGCTCGATTTCCTGCACGATGCGCGACCCGATGACCACCGCATCAGCCACCGCCGCCACCTGGCGCGCCGTTTCCGCATCGCGAATGCCGAAGCCGACCCCGATCGGCAATCCCGTCGCGGCATGAATCGCCGGCAGACGTGCGGCCACCTGACTCATGTCGATGGTGGCGGCCCCTGTCACGCCTTTCAGCGAAACGTAATAAATAAAACCGCGCGCGTGCTTCGCCACCGCATCGACCCGCACCGCCGGCGTGGTTGGCGCCAGCAAATAGATGTTGTCGAGTCCGGCTGCCGCGCACTTGGCGGCAAACTCGCCCGATTCCTCTGGCGGGTAATCCACCGTCAACACGCCATCCACACCAGCGGCGGCAGCGGCAGCACAGAAGCGGTCCCAGGTCATCGCCTCGATCGGGTTGGCGTAACCCATCAGCACCACCGGGGTATCGGCATTG
>CAZUSF010000147.1:6335-6470 GCA_964623355.1 uncultured Thiobacillus sp.
CATGTCGATGGTTGCGGCCCCGGTCACGCCTTTCAGCGAAACGTAATAAATAAATCCGCGCGCGTGCTTGGCGACGGCATCGACCCGCACCGCCGGCGTGGTCGGCGCCAGCAAATAGATGTTGTCGAGTCCGGC
>CAZUSF010000148.1:0-6434 GCA_964623355.1 uncultured Thiobacillus sp.
ATTAAATGGCAGGAAATTTTAGCAGTCAGGCCAGCGCCGGCGTTCGACATGTTCATTATGACGTCATTTGACATAATATACATTCAGAACTCAGATCGGCATGTTTCAGACAGATGAATTTGCGATCTATGTGCAGCCACATGGAGAGATTACAAGTCATCCTTTATAGTGCGCGCCATGCTTGGTAAGTCCTCTCGACGCTGCGCCGTCTCCAAACCCGTTCGCAAACCGCTTGCACCCCGCGTCTCCGCGTTATTGCGTGAAGTCTGGTGGTTGGCTGCGGTTGGCCTTGCCTTGTATCTGGGCATGATTCTGTTGACCTATCACATTGCCGATCCAGGCTGGTCGCGCATTGGCGGCGATCAGGCGGTTCTCAATGCCGGCGGTCCGTTTGGCGCATGGCTGTCGGATTTGTTGCTCTATCTGTTTGGCGCTTCGACCTGGCTTCTGGTGGTGCTGTCGTTGTTCTTTGTCTGGTGGGGTTATCGCCGTATTGGCGAGCAGGAATCAGAACATCAGAACGGTGTGCTGATCACTCTGATCGGTTTCCTGCTGGTTCTATTGAGCAGCAGCACGCTGGAAGCCATGCGTTTTCACAGTTTGCCGATGCAGTTGCCGCTGACCACCGGTGGCGCGCTGGGAGACAGTCTTTCGCATCTGGTGCAAGGCGTATTTGGTTTCGATGGCGGCACGGTTCTGTTGTTGCTGACCTGGGGGGCGGGTTTCAGTTTGTTTACCGGCATCTCCTGGCTGGCTTTGGCCGAGAAAGTAGGCGCTGGCCTGGAAGCATTGTTCAAGTTTCTAGTCGATACCTGGCAAGCCAAGCGCGATCGAAAAGCAGGTCTGGAGGCCACTTCCGAGCGGGATGAAAGTGTGCGTCAGGAACGCAAACGGATGCGCAAGGAACCGCCGATCCGGATCGAGGCGCCAGTTGCTGTGATCGAAAAATCAGAGCGTGTGCAAGAGGAGCGGCAAGATTCGTTGTTCCGCGACGCACCCGATACGCAGCGCCCGCCCCTGCGCTTGCTGGATGAACCGACACAGAGCACCGCCCAGGTGGACCAAGCCAGTCTGGAAGCCACTTCCCGCCTGATCGAGCGCAAGTTGCGCGAATTCGGCGTTGAAGTGAAAGTTCTGGCGGCCTATCCCGGCCCGGTGATTACCCGCTATGAAGTGGAACCGGCTTCCGGCGTCAAAGGTAGCCAGATCACCAATCTGGCGAAAGACCTGGCGCGGGCGTTGTCGCTGGTCAGCATCCGGGTTGTGGAAACCATTCCCGGCAAGAATTGCATGGGTTTGGAGCTTCCCAACTCGCAGCGCCAGGTCGTGCGGCTTTCGGAAATTCTCTCGGCCAAGGTCTACAACGACAATGCCTCGCCACTGACCATGGCGATGGGCAAGGACATCAGTGGCAATCCGATCGTCGCCGACCTTGGAAAAATGCCGCATGTGCTGGTCGCCGGCGCCACCGGTTCCGGCAAATCAGTTGCCATCAACGCGATGATCCTGTCGCTGATCTACAAATCGACGGCGCAGGATGTGCGCCTGATCATGATCGATCCGAAGATGCTGGAGCTTTCAACTTACGAAGGTATTCCGCATCTGCTTGCCCCGGTGGTGACCGACATGAAGCTGGCGGCCTCGGCGTTGAATTGGTGCGTTGGCGAAATGGATAAGCGCTATCGCCTGATGTCCGCCATGGGCGTGCGCAACATTGCCGGTTTCAACCAGAAGGTGCGCGATGCGGAAAAAGCCGGCCAACCGCTGAGCAACCCGTTCTCGATCACACCGGAAGATCCGGAACGGTTGTCTACCCTGCCCTTTATTGTTGTCTTGATCGACGAACTGGCCGATCTGATGATGGTCGCGGGCAAGAAAGTGGAAGAACTGATCGCCCGGCTGGCGCAGAAAGCGCGGGCTTCCGGCATTCATCTTGTGCTGGCGACGCAACGCCCGTCTGTCGATGTGATTACCGGTCTGATCAAGGCCAACATCCCGACCCGGGTCTCGTTCCAGGTCACCAGTCGCATCGATTCGCGCACCATTCTCGATCAACAAGGCGCGGAATCACTGCTCGGCCAGGGCGATATGTTGTACCTGCCGCCAGGCCACGGTGTACCCACGCGCTTGCATGGCGCATTCGTGTCCGATGACGAAGTTCACCGGGTTACTGCATGGCTGAAGGAACTTGGGCCGCCACAATATGACGAAAGCATTCTGGAAAGCCCGGATGAAGAATCGGATGAGGATGCTCCCGACAAGAGCGCAGAAGCTGACCCGTTGTACGACGATGCGGTGGCTTATGTGTTGAAGAGCCGCCGCGCCTCGATCTCCGCTGTGCAACGACAATTGCGCATCGGCTATAACCGGGCTGCCAGACTGGTCGAGGCCATGGAACATGCCGGCCTCGTTTCCTCCATGCAAACCAATGGCAACCGTGAAGTGATCGCACCCCGACATGATTCGTAACACACTGATTTCAATATTCATCCTGACGCTGAGCGGCTCCGCCCTGGCGGATGCAAAAACTCGCCTGGAAGCTTTTGTCGATGGCACTAAAGGCCTCAAAGCGAATTTCACCCAGACTGTTTACGACCACGCCGGACGCAAAACCCAGGAGGCCAGCGGCAATCTGTTCTTCTCCCGGCCGGGCAAATTCCGCTGGGTCTATCAGAAGCCTTACGCCCAACTCATTGTCGGTGATGGAACTAGAGTCTGGATCCACGATGAGGATCTGGATCAGGTCACGGTGCGCAAACTCGACCAGGCACTGGGCGATAGTCCGGCTGCATTGCTGGCAGGTGACAACAACATCGAGAAACTGTTCAACCTGAAAGACGGAGGCAGCAAGGACGGCATAGCGTGGCTGGAAGCTTCGCCGAAAAGCAAGGAAGGCAGCTTTGAAAAGGTCCGCATGGGATTCAAGGGCAATGATTTGCATGCAATGGAACTGAAAGACAATTTTGGTCAGACCACCTTGCTGCGTTTTTCCAATTTACAGCGTAACCCTGCCATTGGCGCCAGCCTGTTCCGCTTTACGCCGCCCAAAGGCGTTGACGTGATCGGTGACCGCTGATCTTTTCAGCGCAGCCGCGCCTGCTGTTGAATCTGCATTCAACCAGGCAGCCACGCCGCTGGCGGAACGTCTGCGACCGCGCAGCCTGGATCAGGTCATCGGTCAAACGCATCTCCTCGCACCGGGACGGCCGTTGCGGCTGACGTTTGAATCGGGCAAACCGCATTCGATGATTCTTTGGGGGCCGCCCGGTGTGGGTAAAACCACACTGGCGCGTTTGATGGCGAGTCATTTTGATGCCGATTTCATTCAGATTTCCGCTGTGTTGTCCGGCGTCAAGGAAATCCGCGAAGCGGTCGAGCGGGCTCGCGTCAATCGCGCGGCGAACCGCCAGACCATCTTGTTCGTCGATGAAGTGCACCGCTTCAACAAAGCACAGCAGGATGCCTTTCTGCCGCATGTCGAATCCGGCTTGCTCACCTTCATCGGCGCCACCACGGAGAACCCATCGTTTGAAGTCGTCGGCGCCCTCCTCTCTCGCGCCCAGGTCTATGTGCTCAAGCCACTCGACGAAAGCGACCTTGCCGCATTGCTGGAACGCGCGCTGCGGGATGCAGCAAGCGAGATCAAACTCAGCGATGAAGCCGGCAAGCTGCTGTTGGCCTACGCCGATGGTGATGGCCGCCGCCTGCTCAACCTGCTCGATCAACTGTTCACTGCCGCGCAGGCCGCCAAGCGCAACGAGATCGATGCCGCGTTCATTGGCGAGGCGCTGGCTGCGTCGCGCCGGCGTTTCGACAAAGGCGGCGATGCGTTCTACGACCAGATATCCGCCCTGCACAAATCCGTTCGCGGCTCCAGCCCGGATGCCGCGCTTTACTGGCTGAGCCGCATGCTGGATGGCGGCGCCGATCCGTTGTATCTCGGCCGGCGCATCATCCGCATGGCGGTGGAAGACATCGGCCTTGCCGATCCGCGCGCCTTGACCACCGCGCTCGATGCGGTTGCCACCTTCGAGCGACTGGGCAGCCCGGAAGGTGAACTGGCGCTGGCCCAAGCGGTGCTTTACCTGGCGGTGGCACCGAAAAGCAATGCCGTATACACCGCCTACAAAGCGGCGCAGACCTTTGTCGCGCAAGACGGCTCACGCCCGGTACCGGTGCACCTGCGCAATGCACCGACCAAGCTGATGAAAGAACTCGGCTACGGCCATGCCTACCGCTATGCACACGACGAAGCTGAAGCTTATGCGGCGGGAGAGCGCTATTTTCCCGATGAACTGACCCAGCCTCCGCGTTTCTACCAGCCGACGCCACGTGGCCTGGAAGGCAAGATCGGCGAACGCCTGGCCTACCTCAAGTCGCTTGATACAGTAGCAATCAAAGCCGGCAAGTAACCGCCACTGACAGACAGTCATTATTGGCTGGCTTGAGTTGCCCAGAATTGCGCTCAACTGCTAGAATGCGCGCCGCTTTGCGCCTGACGTTGGGTTGGGCCAGCGAAATCCACACATCCGCACCAGTTAAGGTGCCCCGCACGGACTTGCGGGGTTCTCGGCGGATGGCGGCTTAACCTTAACCAAGGAGTTTTCATGTCCGTAACCATGCGTCAAATGCTCGAGGCCGGTGTTCACTTCGGCCACCAAACCCGTTACTGGAACCCGAAGATGGCACCGTACATCTTTGGTCACCGCAACAAGATTCACATCCTGAATCTGGAAAAAACCCTGCCGTTGTTCAACGAGGCCGCCACCTTCGCGCGTCGTTTGTCTGCCAACAAGGGTTCCGTGCTGTTTGTCGGCACCAAGCGCCAGGCGCGCGAGATCATGGCCGAAGAAGCTGCTCGCTGCGCCATGCCGTGGATTTCCCACCGTTGGCTGGGCGGTATGCTGACCAACTTCAAGACCGTCAAGCAGTCGGTGAAACGCATGAAGGAAATCGAAGCGCAACTGGCCGAGCCGGGCGCGATTTCGAAGAAGGAAATCCTCCGCGTCCAGCGCGAGTTCGACAAACTGATGCAGAGTCTGGGCGGCATTCGCGATATGGAGCGTTTGCCTGATGCACTGTTCGTGGTTGACGTCGGCTATCAGAAAATCGCCATTACCGAAGCCAACAAGCTCGGCATCCCGGTGATCGGCATCGTCGATTCGAACAACTCCCCGCTCGGCGTTGATTACGTCATTCCGGGTAACGACGACTCGAACCGTGCCATTCGTTTGTATGCGCGTGGCCTGGCGGATGCCATCCTGGAAGGCAAGACCATGGTGATCGAAGAAATGGTGGCCGCGGTTCAGGATGAATACGTCGAAGTCGACGAATCCAGCGAAGCCAACGCCGGTTGATGTATCAAGCGGGCCGTTTTCATGCCCGCTAGACAAGATTCATGACGCCCCGCTAACCGGGGCGTTTTTTCAATAAAGAACTGTTCAGGAGAATGTTATGGCGGAAATCACCGCATCCATGGTCAAAGAGCTGCGCGAGCGCACCGATGCCCCCATGATGGATTGCAAGAAAGCGCTGACTGAAGCGGCTGGCGAGATGCAGAAAGCAGAAGAAATTCTGCGCGTACGTTTTGGCAACAAGGCCGCCAAGAGCGCTGGCCGCATTGCCGCTGAAGGCGTCGTGGCGATCAACATCAGCGCGGACGGCAAGACTGCTGCAATGGTGGAAGTGAACTGCGAAACCGACTTCGTCGCCAAAAACGACGACTTCCTGGCGCTTTCCAAAGCCCTGGCGCAAATGGTGATCGATAGCAATCCAGCCGATGTCGCTGCCCTCTCCGCTTTGCCCTATGCCGGCAAGACGGTTGAAGAGTTCCGCACCGAGATGGTCGGCAAGATCGGCGAGAACATGTCGGTTCGTCGTTTCGTGCGTCTGAACGGCCAGGGCAAGTTCGCCAGCTACATCCACGGCAGCAAGATTGGTGTGCTGGTCGACGTCGCCGGCGATGAGGCGATTGCCAAGGACATCGCCATGCATATCGCCGCTTCGAAGCCGAAGTCGCTGGATGCTTCCGGTGTGTCGCAAGATCTGATCGACACCGAGCGTCGCGTTGCGATCGAGAAGGCGAAGGAAGCCGGCAAGCCGGAAGCCATGCTGGAAAAAATTGCCGATGGCACCGTGCAGAAATTCCTCAAGGATGTCACCTTGCTGTCACAGCCGTTCGTCAAGGACGACAAGCAGACCGTCGAGCAGGTTCTCAAGTCGAAGAACTCGCAATGCCATGGCTTCACCATGTTCATCGTTGGCGAAGGCATCGAGAAGAAAGTGTCCGACTTCGCCGCTGAAGTCGCCGCCGCGTCCAAGGTCTGAACTCCATGGCCGAGATGGTTCAGATGCCACCCCGCCAGTGCAAGCGCATTTTGTTGAAGCTTTCCGGCGAAGCGCTGATGGGGCCGGATGCGTTTGGCTATCACGCC
>CAZUSF010000149.1:0-6414 GCA_964623355.1 uncultured Thiobacillus sp.
TGCGTATGACCGCCGCAGAATTCCATGAAGTTGTAGCGCCGGTCAGGCCGTACTTCGGCCGCAATGGCGTTCGCCAGGCCTTTGGCGACTTCGCCGTCGCGGAATTCGTCGACGTATTTCATGCAGCGATCTGCTCAAAGGTGAAGTTGGGAATGTCCGCCCGGTCTTTGGCGTGCTCTACCGTGATCGCGCAGATGTTGCCTTCCGCATCCAGATCAAGGAGTGTGTTTTCGTCTAGGTCTTGGGTTTCGTTGACCGGAGCGCTGCGAAACTCGATGTATAGCGTGTCCGTATCCTGGAAATACTTGATCTTCATGGTTTGAATCTCCGGTCAAAAAAGGCGTTGTGTACCGTTTCGCCGTCTGCCAACAGGACAATACGAAGCACTCGATCTTCCGCTTCCGCCACACGGCCCCAGCGCCGAATCCGGCCGTCTTCCTGAATCTCTTGCCGCAACGGTTGTTCAATCACGCGTTGTATCCATCCCAGTTCGATGCCAACCCGGTCCGGACGTTGTCGCATGGCAAGAAAGTATTGCGTGAATTTCACACGATGCTTTCGGCTGTGTTCATCAGCCCGGCTTCCGCCATCAACGCCAGCGTTTTCTCAGCCTCATCCGGGTCGAGCCGGGTCAGCGCGTAGCCGACATGGACGATGACGTAATCGCCGACGGCGACATCTTCGACCAGCGCCAGCGAGACGTCCTTGCGCACGCCGCCGAGATCGACGATTGCGGTATCGTTGGCCTGCAGTTCGACGACGCGGGCGGGGATGGCGAGACACATGATGAACAACCTCAAGAAATTGACATGCAACCCAAGTTCTTCTTGAGTTCAGGCAATTATCCTCGCGAGAGGTTCAAACTGCATCCGGCCTGAAGCCTATCGCTTAAACAAGTTGCGCATGCCTGCAACACAGCAGCCGGCTAATTCTTCTGCCCCGTCAGTTTCTCGCGTATCTGTTCAAGTCTGAGTTTCGCGTTGGCGTCGTTACCGGCGGCGGCGCGTTGGTACCAGACCAAAGCGACGGCCAGATTTGGGGAACCCAGGGCGCCGGTTTCATGCAGCCTGCCGAGATGCGAGGCGGCTGCGGCATCGCCGGCCTCGGCAGCCATCTGATACCAGCGTGCGGCTTCGATCATGCTCTTCGGCACGCCCAGGCCTTGTTCGAACATCGAGGCCAGGCGGTTTTGTGAAGCCACATGGCCTTGACTGCCGGCCAGCGCCAGCCAGTTGGCGGCAGTCAGATAATCCTTGGCGACGCCGCCCAGGCCCTCCTTGTAAACCAGCCCCAGATTGCCTTGCGCTTCGGTATTGCCGGCTTCGGCGGCTTGCGTGAACCACTTCACTGCCTCGGCATAATCAGTTTTCACGCCCTGACCGGAGGCGTATTTGATGCCCATGTTGTTTTGCGCCGCCACATCGCCGAGTTCCGCCGCCTTCTGCGTCCAGAATGCCGCCAGTTCAAGGCTGACCGGCACGCCGATGCCCTTTTCATGCATCAGTGCCAGCTGCGATTGCGCCGCCGCCAGATTGAGTTCCGCCGCACCGGTCATCAGCGTGGCGGCGCGCTCGGCATCGGGCGCGATGCCCTGGCCTTTGAGCAACAGCAGGCCAAGGTTGTAGAGGCCGGTCGGCTCGTTCTGCTTGGCGGCGCGCTCGTACCATTTGACCGCTTCGCCAATGTCCTTGCCGACACCAAAACCCTGCTCGAACAGCCAGCCCATGTTGGTCTGCGCGGTCGCATCACCGGCATTCGCCGCCATCTGGTAATAGCGCAACGCCATCTGCACGGCCTGCAGCGGGTCAGAAATCAACTGCGTCGGCAGGATCGGCAGATTCGGCAAGGTGGGTGGTACGACCGGGCCGGATGCCAGCAACGGCGCGCTGTAAATTGCAATAATGAAAGAGAGGGCTCGCAGTTTCATGGCGCTTCCTTTTAACGATTTGCCTTGGATTTTATGGTCTGACACGGTTTGAGCGATATAGAAGACAAACTGTAGACGACCAACCGATGCCGACCATGCTTTGGCATGTTTTCATTTCCACGTCGCGGTTTGTTTACCCATCCGCTCGATTGCCGAATTTCTGCCAGCCGGAATTGACGCTTCAGCAATGCATTGTCAGCTCACCGAGAATCAGGACGCTGCGCTAAAATGAGCGCCCTTTTTCAGCGCTTTCCGGAGTTTTCAACATGTCCATGGCCGACCGCGACGGTGTCATCTGGTACGACGGCAAAATGGTGCCCTGGCGCGAAGCCACCACCCATGTCCTGACCCATACCCTGCATTACGGCATGGGCGTCTTTGAAGGTGTACGCGCCTACGAAACCGCCGACGGCCCGTCGATTTTTCGTCTGCAGGATCATACCGACCGCCTGTTCCGTTCCGCCCATATCCTCGGCATGAAGATGCCGTTCGACAAGGAAACGCTGAACGAAGCGCAAAAAGCCGTGGTGCGCGACAACAATCTGAAGTCCGGCTATCTGCGGCCGATGGCGTTCTACGGTGCCGAAGCGATGGGCATTTCCGCCAAGACGCTGTCGGTGCATGTCATCGTCGCCGCCTGGCCGTGGGGCGCCTACCTCGGCAAGGAAGCGCTGGAACATGGCATCCGCGTCAAGACCTCGTCGTTCAGCCGGCATCACGTCAACATCACGATGTGCAAGGCCAAGGCCAACGGCAATTACATGAACTCGATCATGGCGCATCGCGAAGCCGAAATGGATGGCTACCAGGAAGCGTTGCTGCTTGATGTCGATGGCTTTGTGGCCGAAGGCTCGGGTGAAAACGTGTTCATCGTGCGAAACGGCAAGCTGTACACGCCCGACCTGACCTCGGCGCTGGAAGGCATCACGCGCGACACCATCGTCCGGCTGGCTGGCGAACTCGGCATTCCGGTGATCGAGAAACGCATCACCCGCGATGAAGTCTATTGCGCCGACGAAGCCTTCTTCACCGGCACTGCGGCAGAAGTGACACCGATCCGTGAACTCGACAACCGCGCCATCGGCAACGGTGATCGCGGTCCGATCACGACTCAATTGCAGGCACTGTATTTTGATTGTGTGCAGGGCAAATCCGAAGCCCACGCCAGCTGGCTGGCACACGTCTGAGGAACCCAGCATGACTGCCGAAACCACCCATACGCAACGTGTCGTTGAAGTCACCCAAGCCGATCTGCCATTGCATTGCCCGTTGCCGGCAGACAGCATGTGGTGCGGCCATCCGCGTGTCTTTCTGCCGATAGAGGAAAAAGGCGAAGCGCTGTGTCCCTACTGCGGCACGCTTTATAAATTGAGCGGCTGGACTGGCCAGTCTGGCCATCATCACTAATCCGTCACCAGGAGCACTCCGTTGAAAGCAGCCCTTGTCTTCATTCTGTCCGCATTCAGCGCATCCGTTCTGGCCCAAGGGCAGCCGCAGCCCACTCCGGAGCAGATGCAACAAGCCATGCTCAAACAGGCGCAAGTCATGTCGGTGATGTTCGATCTGCGTAAAAGCAAGCTCGGCTTTGAAGAAACCATCAGCACGATCAAGAGCAACGCGGAAAAGCGCGGCTGGAAAGTCGGCGCGGTGCAGGACATGCAAGCCAGGATGCGCGAAGCCGGCGCCAAAGATGCCAAACGCATGAAGGTGATCGAACTCTGCCCCGCCGGCGCCAACGAGAAAGTCGCAAAAGCCGCGGGTGGCAAGGCCCCGCCCCTGCCCTGTCGCGCCACCGTGTTCGACGGCAAGGATGGCAAACTTTATGTGATGCGGATGAATCTGACTAACCTGGCCAAGACGCTGCAGGGCGATTTGGCCAAGGCCATGGCCGAAGTGGGTGCGGAAGAAGAAGCGCTGTACAAGTCGATTCTGGAATAAACCGCTTTCAATTCGCCCGCCAGGGCGCTAATAAAAAACGCCGGCTGGGTGATGCCCAGCCGGCGTTTTTTTGTGTGTGCTTTTTCGTTCAAGCAGTACGTGAATAGCGCGGCTGCTGGCCTTGCGCCGCTTCTTTCAAATAAGCATCGAAGCCCATCGCAATATTGCGCAGGAACAGACTGCCAAGTTGCGTCACGACTATCCGACCGGGCTCAAGGCGCACCAGTCCGTCAGCTTCCAGGGCGGGCAATTCGGCCAGGCCATCGGCGAATTTCTGCTCGAAATCGACGCCCCACTCGGCGCCAAACGCCCGCGTATCGATTTCCATGTCGCACATGATGCGGGTGATCAATTCGCGTCGCAGTTGATCTTCATGCGTCAGGCGCAAGCCGCGTTCCACCGGCAGATGGCCGGCCGCGACGCGTTCCTGATATGACTTCAGATTCTTGTCGTTCTGCATATAGACATCACGCGTCTGGCTGATGCTCGACACGCCAAAAGCATAGATATCGCAGTTCTTGTGTGTGGTATAGCCCTGGAAATTACGCCACAAGGTCTTGTTCTGCTGCGCTTTCACCATCTCGTCATCCGGCTTGGCGTAATGGTCCATGCCGACGTTCTGATAGCCGGCGGCGCCGAGGCGATCGTGGATCAATTGTTGCAAGTCGAGCCGTTCGGCAAAGCTGGGCAGATCGGGTTCGTTGATCAGCTTCTGATGCTTCTTCATCCAGGGCACATGCGCGTAGGCAAAGATCGCAAAGCGGTCAGGCGCCCAGGCCAGCGTGCGGTCCAGCGTGTGGGCAAAGCTGGCGGTATTCTGATGCGGCAGACCGACGATCAGATCCATGTTGATGCTCTCGAAACCGAGATCGCGCGCCCAGTGATAAACCTGTTCGATCATCGCTTCTGGTTGCACACGATTCACCGCTTTCTGCACCTGGTCGTTCAGATCCTGCACGCCAAGGGACAAACGATTGAAGCCGGATTCGCGCAGCGCGGCCAGATGGTCGCGGGTGAGTTCACGCGGATCGGCTTCGCAGCCCATTTCGATATCCGGCGCGAGCGTGAAACGCGAACGCATCATGGTCACCAGGCGACGAATATCGTCCGGCTTGAGATAGGTCGGTGTGCCGCCCCCCAGATGCAACTGCCGCACCAGGCGATTCGGATCGGTCATTTTTGCGACCCGATCCATTTCCATCTCAAGAAACTGCAAATAGATCTCGGCCTTGCTGTATTCGTTGGTCGCCACCATGTTGCAACCGCAGTAGTAACAAAGCGTGTCGCAGAACGGGATATGGGCATAAAGGGAAATGCCGCGTGCCGAATCTTGCGAAGCCTTGAGTTCTTGAATCCAATCGGCTTCACTGAAATCGGTATGAAAGTAAGGCGCGGTTGGGTAAGACGTATAGCGCGGACCCGGTTTGCTGTATTTCTCGAGAAGTGCGGTGAATTGAGACATGAGGTACTCGTTCAGGTGTTGCCCGATTGTAGGCGGGCCGGGAAAAGGCGGGCAAGAAAGCAACCTGACATGGATCAAGTCTGGTCATTTCCATCGTTTGGATTTTTTCAGACCAGTACATTTCAACCCCTTAAATTTTCAACATAAATGATGAAAAACTGACGGAGTTAGTATATCTTTCGATATATAGATTTTGGTCTCTGCCGCGTTATCACTGACGCGGCATGGATTCTCGGGTCTGGGTACATTTATTGCTGGTATCAAGACATCGAGGCAGGGCCTCCCAACTAACCTCCCTGACCGCCGCAATGGCGGTTTTTCAAGCGGCATCGGTTTCCGATGCCGCTCTTTTTTTGTGGGTTCGGTTTGTCATTGGTTTAACCCGGGGTGCGCCTTCACCCCACTTAAGCAGATAATTTCTTCTCTACACGGAGAAGCCAAGTGCACGCCCTACCCGCCGAACTTTTCAAGGCTTACGACATACGCGGCATTGTCGGCAGAACCCTCACCCCGGAAGTCGTTGAGCAGATCGGCCACGCACTGGGTTCGGAAGCGCGCGCGCGCCAGCAAAGCGACATCGTGATCGGCCGCGATGGCCGCCACTCCGGAGCGGAACTTGCCGCCGCCCTCGCGCGCGGCATCCAGCGCAGCGGCATCAATGTGATCGATCTCGGCCAGGTCGCAACGCCGATGACTTACTTCGCGGCACATCACCTGGGCTGCCAGTCCGCCGCGATGGTGACCGGCTCGCACAACCCGCCGGATTACAACGGCATCAAGATGGTACTGGCCGGTGAAACCTTGTTTGGCGACAGCATTCAGCGCCTGCGTCTGCGCATCGAGAATCACGACTTCAGCCACGGCAGCGGCGGCTATCGTCAATCCGACATTGCCGAGGCCTACCTGCAGCGCATTGTCAGCCAGATCAAACTGGCGCGGCCGCTGCATATCGCCATTGATGCCGGCAACGGTGTCGCCGGGGCATTCGCACCAGCGTTGTTTCGTGCTCTGGGTTGCACAGTGGATGAACTGTATTGCGATGTCGATGGCGATTTCCCGCATCACCACCCTGACCCCTCGGTACCCG
>CAZUSF010000150.1:0-6391 GCA_964623355.1 uncultured Thiobacillus sp.
GGGGTCTACCAGTCGGCCGCCATCCAGCCGCAACTGGCGGCCGCAGCGGCTCGCCAGCGCGACATCGTGGGTGACGATGATCAGGCTGGCATCCTGCGCGCGGTTCATCTCGAACATCAGCTCGATGACTTGCGCACCGGTATGGGCGTCAAGATTGCCGGTCGGTTCATCCGCCAGCAGGATGCGCGGCGACACCGCAAAGGCCCGCGCCAGGGCAACGCGCTGCTGTTCGCCGCCGGAAAGCTGCGTCGGCCGATGCCTGGCTCGGGCAGACAATCCAACCCGCTTCAGATGTTCACCGGCAACCTCGGCGGCATCCTTGCGGCCGGCCAGTTCCAGCGGCAGCATGACGTTTTCCAGCGCGGTCAGGCCGGGCAACAACTGGAACGACTGGAACACAAAACCCATGTTGCGACCGCGCAAAGCAGCACGGCCATCCTCATCCAGATCGGACAGCGCGACGCCATCCAAACGTACCTGGCCGCTGCTTGGCAAATCGAGTCCGGCGATCAAACCCAGCAGCGTCGATTTGCCGGAACCGGAACTGCCGACAATGGCAACGGTCTCGCCTTTATTCACAGAGAAAGAAACATCGGCGAGGATGTCGAGCCGTTCTTCTCCAACCTGTACCGATTTGCCGAGGTTTTCAATGTCGAGTTGCATGAAGTTTTTCAGTTTTCTGTTGTTGTTCGGTTGGTTCGGTGTAACCCAAGCCGTAGCCCAGGCCACCCCGACCATTCTGGTCTTTGGCGACAGTTTATCCGCTGCCTACGGCATCCCGCGCGAGTCCGGCTGGCCCGCGCTGCTGGCGCAACGCCTGCAAACGAGCAACCCAGCCTATCAAGTGGTCAACGCCAGCGTCTCCGGCGAAACCACCGCCGGCGGCCTGACCCGGCTGCCGACGCTGCTGCAAACCCACAAGCCGCAACTGACCATCCTCGCCCTCGGCGCCAATGACGGCCTGCGCGGCCTGCCGCTGCTGCAAACCGCACGCAATCTGGAAAACATGATCACGCTGGCGCAAAAACAGGGGAGCAAGGTCTTGCTGGTCGGCATGCAACTACCGCCCAACTATGGCGCCGCCTACACCAGCAAGTTCCAGAATTTGTTTCGCGACGTCGCAAAGAAGAAAAAAGTCCGCCTGCTGCCCTTCCTGCTCGACGGCATCGCCACCCAGGCCAACCTGTTCCAGGCCGATGGCCTGCACCCCACCGCGCAAGCGCAACCTGCCTTGCTGAACAATGTCTGGCGTGAACTGGCGCCGATGTTGAAGTAACTCACTTGACCCCGAATTCCGTTCTGGCAGCCTGTTCGCCGCGATAGTGGCTTGTTGCAAGCAGTCGGGAACTATTGGAAACGGCCAGTAGCGACAGTTAATCCCGTCAAACGCCAAGAATCCCGCGTAGGGTGGAAAAGCCGACAGGCGCCTTCCGCCGAATGAACTGGCGGACTCGCAGCGTGGGCGGATCGCGTGCATACGGCGGATGGCGCCGGCAAAAGGCGCCGGCTTTTCCACCCTACGCAGGCTTGCGCCGCAAGCTGGCGAAGGTGTCGCTCATTCCGGTTCGACGGGTTCGTTCCAGTCCACCGCCCCCCTGGGCTGGTCGGCACGACCCAGCACGCTCTCAATGGATCGCGCCAATTTGTCGGCAGCGCCGTCAACGGCTTGGCCGAGACTCTGGGCTGCGAAGCTGGCGGCGATGGGTTGGCGGCCGTTGAGACGGGCTTCCAGCAGGCAGCGCTTGTCGTTCTGGCCGCTCTTGTTGGCATTCTCGTCGCTGAGATGCATCTCGACGCGGGTGATGCGCTCTTCAAAGCGATGCAGGCTGGATGCGACCGTGTCGCGTAGTTGTGCCGCTAGCGCCTCATGGACTTCGATGTTGTGGTCGGTGTTGATCTGAATTTGCATGGTGTACTCCGGTGGTATGCGGGCCTGACGAAGGTGTTAGCGGTCAGGTGCCAGGAACGAAAAGTTGTAACGGGTTGGTCATGTCTTCTCCATGGATGCGCTGTCGGAGAGGAAGCCTGCCAGCGTCTGACGAGCGATCGCGATGACGCTGGCCCGAACTTCATCGTTGAGTGTGTCGGCGCTTTCGACTCGCGCACTGATTGCTGAAATAGGCGGTGACGAGTCGATGCACATTGACCAGCGACACGAGCGGACGGGCTTGCCCGCCAATGGATTCATTTTCATTTCCACATCACGTATGTGTTTGCCTTTGCTGCCGCAGCAAGAAGATCAATGAGAGGCCGCGCACGATTCGCCATGCTGACCACGGGCTCGTCTGCATTCTTGTCCTCGGCTGGCTCGGAGGCCTTTTCTGCCTCGATCGCGGCGGTGATCCGACTCAGGGCTTCCGGCACATCTTCCGCCACAATCGCGCCCGGCACGGCGGTGCTGTGACCCATCATTTTCAACATGCCAACCGCGACATCCCCGAACATAGTGATGTCGGCATAGGCTTTGGTAGTGAATGTCACAAGCATGAAAGGCTCCTCAATTCAGAGATAGTCATTGCAATCTTCTCCAACGCAACGAAGCTTGTATGTGCGTTATCGAACATTTCCCGATGACCGGACACGGATGCTGGCATTACCCTGTTATTACCCGCCAGCAGAGTCCTGGCCCGCGCGCGGACGTTGTCGACGCTAAAGCCGGTGCTGCCGCCGCAGCGATCAGAGAGACTTCGGAATCGCTGGTGGTGAAGATCAATTCGACCCTTACAGCCAGTTGTTTCAGGGGCGGCCGAAAAGTCTGCATTCGATCTGAATGACCAAGGGCAGCTATCCGATTCCTTTCCGCTCAGTCAGATGAAATTGACTGATCAAGCCACGAGAATTCGCAGTCAGGCCGGCGTTGATCCGGAACAGCCGCGATCCGGCGGCAGGCTAACAGCGGGCGGTTCCCTGAACATCGAATCGACTTCACCTTCAAGATAAGCCCGCACAATTTTCAGGCCATCCAGGCTATCCAGCATCAATTCCAGCGGCCGCGCTTGGTCGAAGCGTGGATTTGGCCGACGCATCCATTCCTGGGCACGAATCGGGTCGCCGGCAAACAGTGAGTGCAGGGCCTTGTGGATCGCCATGATCAAACGCACCCGATCGAGCAACTGCGGGATATTGGCCAGCGCTTTGCCGTCCAGGTAGGCATTGATAACGGATTCTTCAACGCCGAGCAGAAGTGCTTGTTGCGCCAGCGGAATCGCCAGGTTGCGGAAGGCGCGCAACACAGCGCTGGTTTCCGCGTTGCGGCTGGCCGGGCTTTGCGGGTCGAGGTTATCCAGTTCCATGAAACCGGTGGCGCACAAGGTATAGCCTTCGCTGCGCCGTTTCTTGCGCAATCGATTCAGGTTTTCCAGGCCATTGGCGTAAGTCGGCATCGGTTTGTGCTGCACCCGCCCGGCCCGCCCGTCGCGCTTCCCGCCGGCGGTCACCAATACCCAGCTACCGAACAGATCCGGGCTGAGTACTGCGGTGAAGTAGGCTTCCTTCGACTGCCAATGCAGAGTTATGGGTTGTTCCATGCTGTTTGCGTTGCTTCATCCGGGTTAGGTTGCAGAGCCTGGCCAAGAAAAAACGCTGCCAGCGATTAAATAATCAATGCCACAGGGCTACCATACCGCGTTGTTCCTCTTCCCCTCAACCGAAAGCACGCCATGACTGAAATCCGCGCAACCAACATCACCTGGCATGAAGGCCACGTTACCCGCCCCGATCGCGAAAAACTGCTCAACCAGCGCGGCGTCACCATCTGGTTCACCGGTCTCAGCGGCTCCGGCAAAAGCACCATCGCCTTCACGCTGGAACATGCGCTGGTTGAACGCGGCCACCTGGCCTACGTGCTGGATGGCGACAATGTGCGCCACGGTCTGAACAAGAACCTCGGCTTCAGCGCCGTTGACCGCGAGGAGAACATCCGTCGCATCGGCGAAGTGGCTCGGCTGTTTGCCGACACCGGCGTAATTGCCTTGACCAGCTTCATCAGCCCATATCGCAAGGATCGTGATCAGGCACGCAAAATCCACCAGGACAGCGGCTTGCCGTTCATCGAAGTGATGGTTGAAGTGCCGATCGATGTCTGCGAAAGCCGCGATCCGAAAGGCCTCTACGTCAAAGCCCGCGCCGCGCTGGCCGCCGGCAAGGGCATTGGCTTCACCGGCGTCGACGATCCCTATGAAGCGCCCGAAGCGCCGGAACTGGTGCTGCACAACGACCGGATCACGCCGCAGGAAGCCGCTGTTCAGGTGATCGACTACCTGGAAGCGAACGGCCTTCTGAACAAGTAATGCGCGGCGATTCCGGATCCAGCGGCGGGCACACCAAGGAAAAGCGACGAGCCGTTATTGCGATTGCTCGATTTCGCCGGCGGACTCGACAGACGAGAGCCGCGCCATGAAGCCGGCGCGCGCGGTTTCCAGCTGATCGCGCCGTGCCTCCATCGGCAAGGCATCGACATCCAGCAAACGCACGGCTTCGCCATAAAAGGTTTCAAAGGCGGCGAGAACCATCGCCGAATCAAGTTTTCGCTGGGGTTTCCGCGACTGGGCAACCGGTGGATCGAGCGGTTTGAGTACGGCGAAGCGGGGAATCATGCGCTGGCCGCCTTCTGTCGCAGCGGTCAGCGGACCGGTCTTCACGTATTCCTTGCCCTCGAATTCGAAACGGGCGCCGAGTGCGAGCATCTGGAATTTCATTGTGCTTCCGTAAACATTGAAATGAATAAATGGATTTATTTCCGTAAACCCGCGAGAAAAATATCAATCAGCGCCTCAGCCTGTTCCGCCAGCGAGTAGCTGTCCGGCTCCATGCTCCAGTTGATGATCAGCCCGTCGATGTAGGAAAACAGGCCGATGGCGGCGCGTCGAACATCGGTTTCGGGTGGAATCTGGCCGCGTTCGATGGCGAGCTGCAAATTGCGTTCGATGATGGCCTTAGCCCCCTGCCGACATTCCTTGCGCCGCAACATGGTCGGCGCCAGGTCATCGACGAACTCGCATTTGAAGTTCAGGATTTCGAACACCCGCCGGCAGCGTTGATCCTGCTCCGCCTGCCGCAAGACTTCGAGGCAACCTTCACGCAGCCTGGCCAGCGGATCAGCCAGCTCCGGGTCGGCAACACTGGCGAACAAGGTTTCCAGCGGCAACGTGGCGCGGTCGCACATGGCGACAAACAGGTCGGCCTTGTTCTCGAAATGCCAGTAGATCGCACCGCGCGTGACGCCGGCCGCGCTGGCGATATCGGCGAGCGAAGTGCGCGAAACCCCCTTCTCCCGAAACACGACTTCCGCCGTATCCAGCAGTTGGGTGCGGGTTGCCTGGGCTTCTTCCTTGGTGCGTCGGGGCATAAATTGCAAGTTCCAGCCGGGTTAAGAAAATTGACCTGTCGTTGCTGCAACGCAAAAAACATTGTTACGGCCAACGTTTACATACATCCGCGTATGTATCTAAAATCGGCGCACTTCGTCAAGCCCATCCGCGTCAGGAGCCCAAGTGAACCGCGCCGCCCACTCCCTTTTTGTCATTCTGCCTCTCGCCGCGTTGCTGTCGCTCACCGCCTGCAAGCCACAATCCGAGGCGCCAGGGGGTGGTCAAAGCGCTGGTCCGGCTGGCGGCATGCCGCCTCCGGAAGTGGAAGTCATGACCGTCGAGCTGCACAATCTGCCGCGCACCGTGGAATCCCCCGGCCGATTGCAGGCCGTGCGCACGGCGGAAGTGCGAGCGCGGGTAGAAGGCATACTGGAACAGCGCACCTACACCGAGGGCAGCGAAGTGAAGGCCGGCGCGGTGTTGTTTCGGATTGACGCACGCACGCTGGCGGCAAATGTGGAATCCGCAAAAGCGACATTGGCGCGCAACCAGGCGCAAAAATTGATTGCCGGGCAAAACCTGGATCGGATGCAGGCGCTGGTGACCAGCAATGCGGTCAGCAAACAGGAATTCGATCAGGCCATGGCCGCGAAGGCGCAGGCCAATGCCGATGTCGCTGCAGCGCAGGCGATGCTGTCGCGGGCGGAAATCGATCTGGGTTATGCCACAGTGACGGCGCCGATTTCCGGTCGCATCGGCCGCGCGCTGGTCACCGAGGGTGCTTTGGTCGGTAAGGGCGAGGCGACGCCGCTGGCCAGCATCGAGCAATACGATCCGATCTGGGTGAACTTCTCACAGTCGAGCGCCGATTTCCTGAATCTGCGCGAGACCCTGCGCTCCGGCAAAGCCAAGACCAGCCAGGCGCCGGTGAAGCTGGTGCTGGAGAACGGCCGCGAATACGCGCAACCCGGCAAATTGTTGTTCAACGATCTGGCGATTGACCCCGCCACCGGCTCGGTCGGCCTGCGCGCCGAATTCCCCAACCCGGATCGCAGCCTGCTGCCCGGCCAGTTCGTCACCGT